>JASHSW010000204.1 GCA_030038595.1 Methylovirgula sp. | reverse complement strand
AAGACGCGCGACGTCGTCTCGCCCATCCCTCCCGGGGCAACGGTGATCGGCGCGGCGAGATAGTCCGCCTGGTAGATCTTCAGCGCCGTGCCGCGCGCCGAGAATGTGGCTTCGAAGGGTACCTGCTGATTGGGAACGACGACCGTCGCCCAATATTTGTCGGTGAAGCCCAGCCAGCCGCCCGTGCCGGCGAAGTTCTTCGTGGCATTCGGCTCCTTCAGGATTGAATCGTAGGTTGGTTCCTGCACACCCGAATCGCCGATGACGCCGATCATGCCTTCGTGGAGGATCGCATAGCCCGAAGTCTTCGGCTTGCCGTGCCGCGAGACGAGCGCATAGGGGTAGAGCGTCACCGCCGCACCCGACTTGTTCTCGACACTGTCGGTGACCGTGAACATATAGTGGTCGTCGACGGCGATGCGGCGATGGAAGATCAACCCGTGGCCGTTGTCGTAGGTAAGGGTTACCGGCGTCTGCGAGGTGAGAGCCTTGCCGTCGGCGCTCCACAGCGTCTGCGGCGTCGGCAGCGACAAATTCTGCCCGGGTTTGTTGACGAAGCCGACTTCCGCGTAATAGGGCGCCGGCGATCCGGACGGCGACAGCAGCACGATGTTCGGACTGTGCGGATTGGGGGTCTCGCGATAGGCCTTGAGCGATACGTCGTCGATCCGCGCCCCCTTGAGATCGATCGAGCCGAAGAGAGCGCGGCTGTCGAGGGACACGCGCGGGTCGGCTTTGATCGCCGCTTCGCGCGTCATGGTCGCGCCCGGCCCCTCGTTGGTGACGCCGCCCTGCGGGGTCGCGTTGGGGCTCGATGGGGCAAGCGCGGCCCGGGAGCCGGGCTGCGGGGCCGTGCTGGGCTGCCGCATCTGCGCCTGCATCTGGCGCTGCTGCTGCATCTGCGGCGCCGCGTAGAAATAATTCCAGCCGAGGATGACCAGGATCGAAAGCGCGATAGCGAGATAAAGATTTCTATTGTCTTCCGACATGGCGGCGAAACCTAATCCTTCCTCTTCTTTTCTGTCGCAGTGGCGAACCGCCGCGGTTTGGCGGGACGGCCGCCTTGGCGCGCCGCGTGAATCTCCGCAAAGGCGCGGGTAAGTTCTTCTTGCAAGGCCGGAAAGGCTTGGTTGAGCGCCGCCTGCCGCGCAACGATCACATAGTCATATCCGGGACGGGCCGAAAGGTCCGGCAAATTCCGCAAGGCTTCCTTGAGGCGCCGGCGGATACGGTTGCGGACCACGGAATTGCCGAGCTTTTTCGTCACCGTAATCCCGAAACGCGGGCCGGCCGCATCGGCCGGGCGACGAATGGATTGCAGGGCGAAGCCCGCGGCGTAAACGCGTCTTCCCCGGCTTACATTGACGAATTCGGCGCGTTTGGTCAGTCGCGCCAGTCGGGCGTCCTCGGTGATGGCGATGGTCCGCTCCCGCGTCGAGCGTCGGGCTGCGAAGGCGCTGGGCTGGCTCAGGCTGACAGACGCTTGCGGCCGCGCGCGCGGCGGGCGGCGAGCACCTTGCGGCCCGCGGCGGTCGCCATGCGGGCGCGAAACCCATGCCGACGCTTACGCACCAACTTGCTCGGTTGATAGGTCCGCTTCACGTTTCACTCCGCCAATGGCGCGCCGTTACCCGCGCCCGCCCCGCCCATCGGCCGCGCCGGGGGCGCTACGAAAATGGGCGACGCAACCGCGCGCCTTATAGAGGCAACAAGCTCGGCAAGTCAATTTGGGGTGATGGTACAGTTTGACAGTATTGTTTCGTTGCCTGGCGCAGGCGGCCGCGATCCGTGGGGGAATGCCAGGAACAACGGCACGTACCCGCGCGTCAGGCCGCTGAGCCCGTTCCATCGATCGAGCTTATTCCATTGCGACAGGGCGTAGAGAATGATCGCCAAAGCGATCGCTCCGCCGATGACGATCTTGATCGCGTCCGCCCCGCTCGATGGCGCGACGCCGGTCGCGACGAGATAGATTCGTCCGACGAACCCTACAACGATTTCGCCGAAGCCCGCGATCATCGCGAAGACTGCAACGGCGAGGATACCGATATTTGCGTTTCTCCTCATCGCAGTCCGTCCCGGCAAGCGGCAGGCGCCTCACTCGCGGAAGTCGAGCCCGATGTCGAGGGCCGGGGCGCTGTGGGTGAGGCGGCCGATCGAGATCAGATCGACGCCGGATGCGGCGATCGCCGCGGCATTGGCGAGAGTGACACCGCCCGAAGCTTCGGTGATCGCTCGGCCGCCGACGATGGCGACCGCTTCGGCCAGGCTTTTCGGGTCCATATTGTCGAGCAGTACGGCATCGACGCCGAACGCCAGCGCTTCCTTCAGTTGCGCGAGCGAATCGACTTCCACTTCGATTTTCACCATATGGCCGACGCCCTTGCGGGCGCGGCGGAGCGCCTCGGTCACATTGCCCGCAATGGCGATGTGATTGTCCTTGATGAGCACTGCGTCGTCGAGGCCGAAGCGGTGGTTGCTCCCGCCGCCGATCCGCACCGCGTATTTTTCAAGCGCGCGGAGGCCGGGCGTCGTCTTGCGGGTGCAGACGATCCGCGCCTTCGACCCCTTCACTGCGGCGACCGCGGCGGCGGTAGCGGTCGCAACGCCGCTCAGATGGCAGAGAAAGTTCAGCGCCGTGCGCTCGCCCGTCAGAATTCCCTGCGCCGGCCCGCGCACGATGGCGATCGTATCGCCGGATCGAATCTCACTGCCGTCAGGCTTCTTGACGTCGATCTCGATCGCCGGATCGAGCAATTCGAAGCTAAGTTTTGCGAGATCGAGGCCGGCGACGATGCCGGGCTTGCGAGCGATGAAGGCCGCCTCGGCGTGCGCCTCGCGCGGAACGAGCGCGTTCGTGGTGATGTCGCCCGCTTGGCCCAAGTCTTCAAGGAGCGCGGCGCGGACCAGCGGCTCGATCAGGATCCGCGGCGGCGCGGACGTCGGCGAACTCACGCGGCAGCTTCGGGTACGAGATCGCGCGCCGTCTCGAACGCTTCGCCGAGATCGATCTCGCGCCGCCAGCCGGGCGCCGCATCGTGCTGCGGGAAGTCCTCGCGATAATGCGCGCCACGGCTCTCTTGCCGGCGCAGCGCGGCGACGACGATCATCAATCCGACGAGCGCCGCGTCGCTCGTCGCGGCGGAAGAGGCCGCCAGCGGATAAAGTTCGGCCGCCGCGTGGCGCAGGCTCGCGCCGTTGCGCAAGACGCCCGCGGCGCGCGATAGAATTTGGCGTACCGGACCCGCCTCGCTGCGCGCCCCGACCCGTTCTATGCGCCCCACGCGCCGGCGCATGGCCGCGGTCGCTCCGACGCTCGCGGCGGTCAAGCTGCCGGCAACGACCGCTTCGAGAAGCGAATTGCTGGCGAGGCGATTGGCGCCATGCAGGCCGGTGCAGGCGGCCTCGCCGCAGGCCCAGAGTCCGTCGATGGACGTGCGCCCTTCGAGGTCAACCTTGATGCCGCCCATGTGGTAATGCGCGGCGGGGCGGACCGGAATCGGCTCGCGGACCGGATCGATTCCTGCCGAGCGGCAGAGCGCAGTGACGGCCGGAAAACGCGCCGCGAAATCGAGGTTTTTCGCCCGGCCCGTATCAAGAAAGATGCGATGGCCTTCGTTCATATGCCGCCAGACGGCGCGCGCCACCACGTCGCGCGGCGCGAGTTCGGCGCGCGGCGTATCCGCCATGAATCTAGTGCCTTGCTCATCGACGAGAATGGCACCTTCGCCGCGTACCGCTTCGCTGATGAGGGAAAGCCGAAATCCCGGCGCATCGAGCGCGGTCGGATGAAACTGGACGAATTCGAGATCGGCGAGCTTGGCGCCGGCGCGGGCGGCGAGCGCCAGGCCTTGGCCGAAGGAACCGACCGGATTCGTCCCATGCAGGAAAAGTCCGCCGACACCGCCCGTGGCGACGACGACGCGGCTCGTGCGCAACAGGGACGGTTCGCCGAGCCGGTAAACGAGGAGCCCGGTAATCGCCCCGTCTTCGACGAGGAGACGGCGAGCCGCGAGGCCTTCGATGACGGTGATGCAAGGCGCTGCGCGCACCGCTCGCATAAGGGCGCGGGTGATCTCCCGGCCGGTAGCGTCACCGCCGGCATGCACGATGCGTTTGCGCCGATGCGCGGCCTCGAGCCCGAGGAGCAGCGCGCCGTCGGGCGCGCGGTCGAAGCGCACGCCGAAACGTCCGAGACTCTCGATCGCCTGCGGAGCGGCTGAAATGATGCGTTCGACCACGCGGGCGACGCAGAGCCCGTCGCCGGCCGCCAGCGTATCGGCAATATGGAACTTAGGATCGTCGTCCGGCCCGACGCTCGCCGCGATTCCGCCTTGCGCCAAAATGCTCGACGTCTCGGCGCCAAGCGGCGCTTTGCTGAGCAATACG
>JASHSW010000203.1 GCA_030038595.1 Methylovirgula sp. | reverse complement strand
AATACGGCGGAGATCTATCCCGGCGATTTCGCGCGCGATCCGGACTTCACACTGCCGGCGGATAAGATCAAAAGCGCGATCCGCGCCGCATCGGGCGAGAATGCCGCTTTCTTCGATGCGACCGGCCTCTCGACCGCGCTATTCGGCACGTCGATCATGGCCAACATCATCCTCGTCGGCTTTGCCTGGCAGAGCGGGCTTCTGCCGCTCTCCGAAGCGGCACTGCTGCGCGCCATCGAATTGAACGACGAAGCGGTCGAGCTCAACAAACGCGCCTTTCTTTGGGGCAGGCGGGCGGCGTTCGCGCCGGATGAAGTCGCGGCGATCGTCGCACCGGAACCGGATGCGGCTTCGGCCTTGCATCTTTCGCAGAGCTTGGAAGAAAGCATCGCGCGGCGCGGCGCTTATCTCACGGCCTACCAGAACAGAGCCTACGCCGACCAATATTTGGCCAGGGTGGCGGGCGTCGCTGAGGCGGAGAACAAGCGCGTTCCGAAGGAGACCGGCTTGACTGCGGCGGTAGCGCGCAATCTCTTCAAACTGATGGCGGTGAAAGACGAATACGAAGTAGGTCGGCTCTATAGCGATGGGTCGTTCGCGCGGCAGCTTGCGGCGGCGTTTGAAGGCGACGTGAAACTCGAATTCCATCTCGCTCCGCCGATCCTCGGGCGCAGAAACGACAAGGGCGAGCTGAAGAAAATGTCGTTCGGGCCGTGGGTGATGGGGCTGTTTCGGCTGCTGGCGCGTTTGAAAGGTCTGCGCGGCACGCCGCTCGATCCATTCGGCTGGACGGCGGAGCGGCGCATGGAGCGCAAACTCCTTTCCGATTACCGCGCGCTCATCGATGAAATCCTCGCTGCGCTCGCACCCGAGAATTATGCTTGTGCGGTGGCGCTTGCCTCGCTGCCGGAAAAGATCCGCGGCTTCGGCCACGTCAAGCGGCAATCGATCGAAGCGGCAAAAACCGACGAGGCTGCGCTGCTTGCCAGGTTCCGCGCTAATCCAGCACCCGCGCCGGTGAAACTCGCGGCGGAGTAGTCTTCGTTTTCCGTTCAAGTTGCTTCCCTTCGCGTTTGACTCATACATAGCTCTCAGGCTATACGTCGACCAATAACCCACTGGTTATAGATTCAGTTGCCGAAGGCTCACGATGTGCTGTTCAGGACGCTCGCCGACCCGACGCGGCGGGCCATTTTCGAACGACTGTGTCGCGAGGGAGAGCTGACGGTCGCCGCTCTGACGGCTCAGGCCGGGATCTCGCAACCGGCCGTCTCAAAACATCTTGCGGTTCTGAAGCGGGCCAGGCTGGTGCGCGATCGACATGCAGGCCGCAGGACTCATTATACCGCGCAGCTCAGTGCGCTGGCTCCACTCATCGATTGGACGAGCCAAATGGCCGGTTTCTGGCAAAGCCGGTTTGATCGCCTCGAAGATCTGCTCAAAAGGATGGATCAATGAGCAAACCTGAAACGCTTTCCGTCATTATTGAACGAGAAATTCCATTTCCGCCGGAAAAGGTCTGGCGCGCGCTCACCCAGCCGCAGCTTATCGAGGAGTGGCTGATGAAGAACGATTTCAAGCCAGCCGTAGGGCATCGTTTCAGTCTTCGCGGCGACTGGGGTGGCGTGTTGGACTGCGAGGTCCTCGCAGTCGAGCCGAACAAGGAGCTCACCTACACCTGGAATTTTGCGCACGACGATGCGGCCTACAATCTGCGGAGTGTGGTGACCTTTACGCTCACCCCCACGAACACGGGGACTCGCCTGCGCATGGAGCAGTCAGGCTTTCGGCCGGATCAGAAGCAAGCCTTTCAGGGCGCCAATTTCGGGTGGCAGAAGTTCTTCGCCAACCTGGAGCAGGTCTTGGCGCGGATCGACGCAAGCGCAGCAAATCAGACCGGAGTTTGAGAAGTAAAGATCCCGTGATTCCCTCGGCAAGCATCGGCCGGTCGAAAGCAGTCCGCCTTTCGCCTCGCTCCATCACGCCGGAATGCCTTGAATAATCGCGCCTAGCGCACGATCACGTTCGAGAATTGCCAGGGATCGTCGGTATCGAGATCTTCGGGAAAGAGCTTGCTGCGGCCGGCGAGCGGCGTCCAATCGGTATAGGTCCCGATCACCGGTCCGAGATAGGGCATCTGCACTTCGAGGCAACGGCGGAAATCGATTTCGTCCGCTTCGACGATGCCGGCGCCGGGATTCTCCAAGGCCCATACCATTCCCGCCAGCACCGCCGAACTCACCTGCAATCCGGTCGCGTTCTGGTAGGGCGCGACGCGGCGCGTCTCCTCGATCGAAAGCTGCGAGCCGTACCAATAGGCGTTCTTGGCGTGGCCGTAGAGCAGCACGCCCAATTCGTCGATCCCGTCGACGATCTCGCGCTCGTCGAGAATGTGCCAGCTCGGCTGCTGTTCCCATTGCGCGCCGGCCATCTCGTCGAGCGACAGCACCGCGTCGTCGGCGGGGCGATAGGCGTAATGCACGGTCGGACGATAGGCGAGCACGCCGTTCTCGTGAACCGTGAAATAATCGGCGATCGAGATCGATTCGTTGTGGGTGACGAGAAACCCGTGCTGGGCCCGCGCGGTCGGCGTCCAGGAGCGCACCCGCGTGCCGGCGCCGGGGCGCAGCAGATAGATCGCGCAGTCCGGTCCATAGCCGTGCCGCTTGCCTTCCGGCGGCAGATGTTTCTCGTGCGTGCCCCAGCCGAGTTCGGCCGGCTGCAGCCCTTCCGAGACGAAGCCTTCGACCGACCAGGTGTTGACGAAGACATTCATCGGCTTCGGCGTCGTGGCGCGCTGCGTGTCGCGCTCGGCGATGTGGATGCCCTTCACGCCAACGTCGCGGGCAAGCCGCGCCCATGCGTCGCGCGTCTTTGGCTCGGGGACTTTGAGCCCGGTATCGCGCGCCACGTCGAGCAGCGCCTGTTTGACGAACCACGAGACCATGCCGGGATTGGCGCCGCAGCAGGAGATCGCGGTCGGCCCCGGTCCGAGGACCTCGCGTTGGTCGAGCACCTCCTGGCGCAGTGCGTAGTTCGAGCGCTGCGAGAGCGTCAGACGCGGGTCCATGTAGAAACCGGGCCACGGCTCGCAGACGGTGTCGATATAAAGCGCGCCGACTTCGTGCGCGAGGCGGATGATCGCGGCGGAAGAAACTTCGACCGAAAGATTGACGATGAAGGCTTGGCCCCCCCCTTCGGTCAGCAGCGGCTTCAGGAGGTCGACGAAATTCTCGCGCGTCACGCGCTCCTTGATGAACTTATAGCCGCGCTCGTCAACGAGGCCGCGGTCGGTTTCGACCGGATCGATCACCGTGAAGCGCGAACGATCATAGTTGAAGTGCCGCTCGATCAGCGGCAGCGTGCCGCGCCCGATCGAGCCGAAGCCGATCATCACGATGGGACCGCTAATCGTGCCGTGCACCGGCCAATTCTGCATCGCTCTCTCCGGGAGGTGCGCGCGACGAGGCGCGGACGAAAACCGTGCGCCTTAAATGCGAGACTTGAAGGAAGGTCAAGACGCGTCGCGCCGCATTCCCAATGCGCCGCACCTGTTCCCAGGCCGCCGGAGAAGGGGGCTACTCGACGATGACTTTGGTTCCGATCGGCACCCGGTTGTAGAGGTCCATGACATCGGAATTCATCATCCGAATGCAACCGGAAGAGACGGCGCGGCCGATCGTATCGGGCTCGTTGGTGCCGTGGATGCGGTACTGCGTGTCGGTCTTGCCTTGGTAGAGGTAAAGGGCGCGCGCGCCGAGCGGGTTGCCGAGTCCGCCGTCCATTTCGATGGGCAGATCGGGGCGGCGCTGCAACATGGCTTCCGGCGGAA
>JASHSW010000202.1 GCA_030038595.1 Methylovirgula sp. | reverse complement strand
CGGCCGCGACCAGGTGATGCTCAAGGTCAGCGTCGCTGAGATCCGCCGCGATATCGCCAAACAGCTGGGCCTGACGTCCAGCACCTGGGGGCCGTTCACGCAATATAACCCCTTTGGAATCAACGGAAATATCGCCACCTCGGCGAGCGGCCAATCGTCCGGGCTAACCCTTCACAATCCCAGCAATACGGTGAGCGCGACGCTGCAGGCGTTCGAGCGCTACGGCGTCGCGCATACGCTCGCCGAGCCGACGGTCACGGCAGTCTCTGGAGAGAGTGCTAAATTTACGGTCGGCGGCGAAGTGCCGATCCCGAGCGCCCCGGTTTGCGCGACCAACGGCACGGTCACGAACTGCAGCCCGGGTGGAGCGACCTACCAGCCCTACGGAATTACCTTGAACTTCTCGCCGATCGTTCTGTCCGAAGGGCGCATTCTGCTGCATCTCGCAACCGAAGTGACCGAGCTCGACTATCAGACCTCCGTCAACATCCAGGGCGTGATCGTACCTGGACTGCGTACCCGCAAGAACGAGACGACGGTCGAAATCCCGTCGGGCGGCTCGATCGCTTCGGCCGGCCTTTTGCAAACGACGACGGAGCAGGTCATCAACGGATTCCCGGGATTGATGAACCTGCCGATCCTCGGCACGCTGTTTCGCTCGCGCGACTACCAGAAGGAAGAGACGGAATTGCTGATCGTCGTGACGCCCTACCTCGTCAGGGCGACGACGGCCAGCGCCCTCCCCAAGCCCGACGACGGGTTTGCCGATTCGAGCGATCCGCAAGCCTGGCTGCTCGGCCGTATCAATCGACTCTATGCCTCTCCCAATAACCCCGAAGCGGTCAAGAACTTCAAAGGACGGTTCGGCTTCATTCTCGATTGAAGCCGGCACGCAGCACGATTTTCAGAAAAGCGAGACCGCCATGCCGACCCCGCCAGAATTGAATCGATTGCGAGCATTTCTCCTGCCGGTCGGAATTGCGGCGACGCTCTGTGGATGCGCAGACGCCGACCGGATGTCCGGGTCGTCCATGGTCATGGACGATTACCGCGTGCGTCATCCGATCGTTCTTGCCGAACAGGAGCGCCATCTCGACATCTTTCCGTCTCCGGAGATCCGCGGCCTCGATCCGCGCAGCGCCGCGCAAGTTGCGGAATTCGGCACCCTCTATCGCGACACGGGCAAAGGGCCGATCAACGTCTTCATCCCGGCTCTCCGCCGCGGCGGGCCGCCGCCCGCGACAATCGCGGAGATCCGCCGGGAATTGGCGGCGGGGGGCGCCGCGGCTCCGCTCGAGATCAGCACCTATCCGGTGATCAATCGCGATCTTGCCTCGCCGGTTCGGCTGAGTTTCGTCGGGCTCCAGGCAAAGGTGGCCGACCCCTGTGGGCAATGGCCGGCCGATCTTGGCTCCGGCAGCAGCGTCCAGGGGTGGGAAAACAAGCAATATTGGAACTACGGCTGCTCCTACCAGAGCATGCTCGCCGAGCAAGTTGCCGATCCGCGCGACCTCGCCGGTCCGCGCGCCGAGGATCCGACCGACACACAGATGCGCAGCCGCGCCATTTCGGAGATCCGCAAAGGCACCGATCCGAGCACCGATTGGAAAACCAAAAATACCTCGATCAGCACGGTCGGAAGCCAATGATGAACGGCGCCTCGGAAACACTTGAACAGATTGCCCCGATCCCGCGCATCTCGATGCAGGCGTTTTGCGAAACGTCCGAGGTCGCGCAGGTCGTCCAGCAGGCGATTTCCGACCGCCGCATGGAAAAGGCGCATGTCAAGGTAAACATGGGCGGCGTGCCGGCGGCGATCGAAGCGTATCGGTCTTCGCCGACGCCAAACGTGATCTTCCTGGAGTCGGCGGCAAGCCGCGAGGAACTCTTCGAATATCTTCACGCCCTCGCCGAATACTGTGATCCCGGCACCAAAGTGGTCGTGGCCGGGCGTATGAACGATATCATGCTCTATCGCGAATTGATGGCGCGCGGGGTGAGCGAATATCTCGTTACGCCTTTCGCGGTAATCGACTTTGTCCGGACGATTTCGCATCTCTACACGAGCGATGGAGCCCAGCCGGTCGGCAAGATCGTCGCTTTCGCCGGGGCGAAGGGCGGCATCGGCACTTCTACGCTGGCCCACAACGTGGCCTGGGCGATACCCCACGATCTCGATATTCAGACGGTGCTGGTCGATCTCGATCTGGGCTTCGGGACGGCGGGATTGGATTTCAACCAGGACCCGCCGCAAGGCATTGCCGAAGCCGTTTTTGCGCCGGATCGCGTCGATTCCAATCTCGTCGACCGGCTCCTGTCGCGCTGCAGCGACAAATTGGGCATTCTCGCCGCGCCGGCGACGCTCGACCGCGTCTATGATTTCTCCGAGACGGCGTTCGACGCGATCATCGACATCCTGCGGACTTCGACGCCCTGCGTCATCCTCGACGTGCCGCATATGTGGACGGCCTGGTCGCGTCGCGCCCTGATCGGCGCCGACGAAATCGTCATCGTCGCGGCCCCTGATCTCGCCAATCTGCGCAACGCCAAGAGTCTTGTCGACACGCTGCGCACGGCGCGGCCGAACGATGCCAAACCGAAGCTGATCTTCAATCTTGTCGGCATCCCAAAACGGCCGGAAATCGCCATCGTCGATTTCGTCAAGGCGATCGACCTCGAACCGGCCGGCGCGATCAATTTCGAACCGAAGCTTTTCGGAACCGCCTCGAATAACGGCCAGATGATCGCCGAGGTCGAGCCGGCCAGCAAAGCCAACGAGACGATCTCGGAACTCGCAAAGATTGTGACGGGGCGTTTCGAAATCCGGAAGACCAAAAGGAATCTGCTCGATCCCTTGAAGCTGCTCGGCCTCAGCAAGGCGTCTTAGGCGATCCGCACGATTGCCCGAGCCTTTAGCGGATCTTAGTAGGTATTTTTAAATTCTTCCGGGATTTCTTAATCGCGAGCGGGCTCGGCCGGGGCGGTCCGCGCCGCGTCGCCCGGCTATGCGATTTCCGCGGCGAGATCGCGCCGCGGCGCGACGGCTCGCCGCGAGGCGGTCGAAAAAGGAGAGGCGATGTTCGGTAAGCGCACGAGTACTGCCGAAACTGTGCCGGCGCGGCCGACGCCGGTCGCGGTCCCGGCGCTGCGTGGCGTCTCGGACAGCCGCAAAACCGTGCCCACCATTATCGAGCCGGCCGTCGCGCAGCCGGCGGAGGCACCCCGCTCCGAAGAATATTACGTTACGAAGAGCATGATCTTCGGGGCGCTGATCGAGGCCATCGATCTTTCGCAACTGGCGCGCCTCGACGCGGAGAGCGCGCGCGAGGAGATCCGCGACATCGTCAACGAGATCGTCGCGATCAAGAACATCGTCATGTCGATTTCCGAGCAGGAGGATCTGCTCGAGGACATCTGCAACGACGTGCTGGGATACGGTCCACTCGAACCGCTGCTGGCGCGCGACGAGATCGCCGACATCATGGTCAACGGCGCAATGCAGACCTACATCGAGGTAGGCGGCAAGCTGCAGATAACCAACATCCGCTTCCGCGACAATGCGCAGTTGATGAACATCTGTCAGCGCATGGTGAGTCAGGTCGGCCGCCGGGTCGATGAAGCCTCACCGATCTGCGACGCGCGTCTTACCGACGGTTCGCGCATCAACGTCATCGCCCCGCCGCTGGCCATCGACGGACCGGTACTCACGATCCGCAAATTCCGCAGGGACAAGCTCACCCTCGACCAACTCATCAAGCTCGGCTGCACTTCTCCGGAGGGCGGTGAACTGTTGAAGATCGTCGGGCGCGTCCGCTGCAACGTGCTGATTTCGGGCGGCACCGGCTCCGGCAAGACGACGCTGCTCAATTGCCTTACGCAATTCATCGACGCGGACGAACGCGTCATCACCTGCGAGGACGCCGCCGAACTGCAGTTGCAGCAGCCGCACGTCGTCCGCCTCGAAACGCGACCGCCCAATCTGGAAGGCACCGGCGCCGTCACCATGCGCGATTTGGTGCGCAACTGCCTGCGCATGCGTCCCGAGCGAATCATCGTCGGCGAGGTGCGCGGCCCCGAAGCCTTCGATCTGCTGCAAGCGATGAACACCGGCCATGACGGCTCTATGGGCACCGTGCACGCCAACTCGCCGCGCGAGGCGCTAAGCCGCCTCGAGTCGATGATCACGATGGGCGGGTTCCAGCTTCCAATCAAAACGATCCGGGAAATGTTGGCCTCCTCGATCGATGTCATCGTCCAGACCGCGCGCCTGCGCGACGGGTCGCGCCGCATCACGCAGATCACCGAAATCATGGGCCTCGAAGGCGACGTCATCACCACGCAGGACATCATGGTTTACGAGATCCTCGGTGAGGATGCTTCGGGCCGCGTCAGAGGCAGACATCGCTCGACCGGTGTGGGCAAGCCGCGTTTCTGGGAAAGGGCGCGTTATTTCGGCGAAGAGGAACGGCTGGCGCGCGCCATCGACTCCGCCGAGCTGAAGGGCGACGCATGATCCGTGTTCGGCCGCCTTGTGCATGGAGTGAGGCATGATTTTTCGTATCTTGGCGCTGGCGATGTTGGCGGCCTTTTCGGTCGCCGGCCTCGGCTTCGTTTTCGTCTATCCGTTCTTGAGCGGCGAGCGGAAGGCGGAGAAACGGCAAGCCGCCTTCACATCCGGTCCGAGCCGGAAGAGTGCGGACCGGGTGGCCGAAGCCGTGGCGCGCCGCAAGCAGATCGCCGAGAGCGTGAAAGAAATCGAGGCGCGCAGCTCGCGCAAGCGCGTCACGATCGACAACATGCTAACCCGGGCCGGCTTGAACTTGTCGACGCCGCAATTCCTGATCTTCGCCGCGCTGGCCGGGCTCGTTTTCGGAACGTCGACGTACATTCTCGACCGCAATGTCTACATGGCGCTGGCGGTAACTTTGGTGGGCGGCGCCGGGCTGCCGATCTGGGTGCTCAAGTTCCTGGCCAAGCGGCGTCTGAAAAGATTCGTCGAGCTGTTTCCCGACGCGATCGACGTCATCGTGCGCGGCGTTAAAGCAGGATTGCCGCTCGGCGATTGCCTGCACATTATATCCGCCGAGGTGGCCGAGCCGGTCCGCACCGAGTTCCGCCAAATTGTCGAGGCGCAGACGATGGGATTGTCGGTCGCCGAATCCGTCGATCGCCTCGTCGCCCGCGTGCCGATTTCGGAAACCAGCTTCTTTTCTATCGTCATCGGCATCCAGCAGAAGGCCGGCGGCAGCCTTTCCGAAGCGCTCGCCAATCTCTCTGTCGTGCTGCGCGAACGCAGGAAGATGGAAGGCAAGATCAAGGCCCTGTCGTCGGAGGCGCGCGCTTCCGCCTATATCATCGGCGCCCTGCCGTTCGTGGTCGGCGGACTGGTCTATCTTACAAGCCCGAAATACATGGAACTGTTGTGGATGACGCAGACCGGTCAATTCGTCATGGCCGGCAGCGCGCTGTGGATGGGGCTCGGCATCTTCATCATGAAGAAGATGGTGTCGTTCGACTTCTGAAGGCCCTCTGGCACGACCAAACATAGGCCGCTTTATGACCGATCTAATTTTAAGCCTCTGGAACCGGCAGGCGATATTGAGCATCCTCGTGGCGATCGCAACGGCCGCGACCATCCTCACGCTCGCCATGCCTTTGCTGCAAACGGACACGCTGGCGCGCCGCATGAAGCGCGTGGCGAACGAACGCGAGCGCATTCGGGCCCGCGAACGCGAGCGGCTCTACCAGAAGAAAGTCAGTCTGCGCCAAGAGCCCAAGGCCTACATGAAAGAGGTCGTCGAAAGATTCAACCTTTCGAAATGGCTTGGCACCGAGGAAGCGAAGAAACAGATGACGATGGCCGGCTTTCGCGGCCAGCAGGCGGAAGTCGGATTTCTGTTCTTCCGGCTCATAACGCCGATCGCGTTGTTCCTTTTCGCGCTGATCTATCTGTTCTTTTTGAGCAGTTTCGGCTGGTCGATGACCGTCAAATTCGCCGTGGCGCTGGCCGCCGCCTATCTCGGCATCAAGGCCCCGGAACTTTATCTGCGCAACAAAATCGCCAAACGCCAGAAGTCGATGACGCGGGCGGTGCCCGACGCCTTGGATCTTCTGCTGATCTGCGTCGAGTCGGGGATGTCGATCGAACCCGCGTTCCGCAAGGTTTCGCAGGAGATCGGCGCGCAATCGATCGAACTTGCCGAAGAGTTTTCGCTTACCACCGCCGAACTGTCGTTCCTGCCTGACCGGCGCGTCGCCTACGAGAACCTGGCAGCGCGAACCGGAATCGACTCGCTGAAACAGATCGTCACGGTGCTCAACCAGGCTGAACGCTACGGTACGCCGCTCGGCCAGGCACTGCGCGTCGTTTCGCAGGAGGGTCGGACGCGGCGTATGAACGAGGCCGAGAAGAAGGCAGCCGCCTTGCCGCCCAAGCTCACCGTCCCGATGATTCTATTCTTCCTGCCGGTGCTGTTCGCGGTGATCATCACGCCCGCAATCGTGCAGGTTTCGCAGGTAACGAGCGGCCACTAAAGGGGCGGCGCTGCTTGCGGGGCGAGCCCGTCACTGCGGATCGGCGGCGCCGAGCTGGGTCGGCGGCAGAACGCGCTGCCGGGCGTCGCGTTGCCGGCCGTCGCTCTTCGCGGCGGTCTTCTTGTCGAGCTGGCGAATCTCGTCCCAAGGATTGGCCTGGGCGATCATTTCGCGGATCGATGCGACATTCTCGGCGGCATCCACGGGCGAAAGATCCTGTTCGGCGACACTCTGCGCCGCCTCGAACTTGCCTTCGAGCGCCAGAACGAGAGCGAGGTTCTGCCGCACCCGCATGTCGGCGCCGGGCTGGGCCGCCGCCTGTCGCAGCGTCGATTCGGCCAAAGGCAATTGCTTCGAAAGCGCGTAGGAAAGCCCCAGGTTGGAAAGAACCTGCGGCTGATTGGGCGCAATCTTCAGGGCCGCCGAATAATAGGCCTGCGCCTGATCGTGATCGCCGAGCTGGTCGGCGACGACACCCTGCGCCGAAAGGATCGACCAATTCGGCTGCTCGGGCGTATGCGCCTCGGGCAGAACGGTCTGCGCCTGGCGCAGCCGGCCGTCCTCGGCCAATGCCTTTCCATAGGCTCCAAGCACGTCCATGTCCTTCGGATATTTGGCGGCCAGTCTCTGCGTCACGGCCACCGCCTGCGCGTAGCGCGTCAGCGCCCGCAGCGCGCGCGCATAGGCCATGGCGATTTGTTTGTTGTCGGGATTGGCCTCGTAGCTTCGTCCGAGATCGTCGGTATAGCGTTCCAATTGGGGCGTGGAGGTGGGCAGCGCCGCATCCGGGCCGACCGAGCCGGTGAGGTCGCCGATGCCAATCCCCTGGCATCCACCGAGCAGGAGGGCCGCAAAGAAACCGGCGACCGCGGGCCGCGCTTTCCAGGATGTGATGACCCGCATCGATCGCCCTTTCCGTCCTGCCGCTTGCCAGCAATAAAAAGTTAACCCTAAGAAACGGTTAAGAGCGGGATCTGCTAAAACCACGAAACCACGCGCCGACACCTTTCCCGGAGTTCGCGATGTCGCTTTACCTCGGTTCGCCGCCTGCCGAGGCGGTGCCTATCTTCTTCGCCACGGCCGAGTCGTGGCCGAAGGTGGAATCCAGCTTGCCGGCGGCGGCGGCGGCGTATGCGAACGCCTGCGCTTACGAACCTACGGCGGGCCGCATTTTGATCGTGCCTACCGAGACGGGCGAACTCGGGGGCGTGCTGTGCGGGCTCGCGCCGAAGACGGCGCCGAACCGCGATCCTTTTCTGCCCGGCCGGCTCGTCGCCGCCGTTCCCCCGGGCGTCTATCGCTTCGCCAACGCGCCGCACGACCCAACCTTGGCGACGCTCGCCTGGGAGCTCGCCGCGTATCGATTCGACCGCTACAAAAAAGACAGGCACCAATTGCCGCAGCTTTGCCCGCCGCAGGATGTCGATTTCGCGAAGATCGCGCGAATTGCCGCCGCAGTGGCGCTCGGGCGCGATCTTATCAACACCCCCGCCAACGATCTTGGTCCTGACGAGCTCGAATCGGCGGCCGTCGCGGTCGCGACGCGATTTCAGGCAAGCGTTTCGGTCCTTACGGGTTGTGCCCTGCTCGCCGCCAATTTTCCGTTGATCCACGTGGTCGGGCGCGCCGCCGAGCAAGCGCCGCGGCTCGTCGACATTTCCTGGGGCGATCCGCGCGCCCCGAAAGTCACGCTGGTCGGCAAGGGCGTCTGCTTCGATACCGGCGGGCTCGACATCAAGCCTGAGAGCGCCATGCAGCTCATGAAAAAGGACATGGGGGGCGCCGCGACCGCCTTGGCGCTCGCCCATATGATCATGAGTTCGGCCCTGCCCGTCCGCCTCCGGGTGCTGCTGCCGATTGTCGAGAATGCCATTTCGAGCGCTGCCATGCGGCCCGGCGACGTCTACCCGAGCCGCAAGGGCATCAGCGTGGAGATCGGCAATACCGACGCGGAAGGCCGGCTGATCCTCGCCGACGCCTTGGCGCTCGCCGACGAAGAGGCGCCCGATCTTCTCGTCGACTTTGCGACCCTGACGGGCGCCGCGCGGGTTGCCCTCGGCCCCGACCTGCCGGCCTTCTATACGATGGACGAGACGTTCGCGCGGCAGATCGCTACGCATGCCGAACGCGTCTTCGACCCCGTCTGGCGCATGCCGCTCTGGGATCCTTACGATAAACTGCTCGACGGGAAAGTGGCAGATTTGTCGAACATCTCCGCGAGTCCGTTCGCCGGTTCGATCACCGCTGCATTGTTTCTGCGCCGCTTCGTCGAACGGGCGAAGGCTTGGGCGCATTTCGACATTTATGCCTGGACGCCGGCCGAACAATCGGCGCGGCCCGAGGGCGGCGAGATTCAGGTGGCGCGGCTTCTCTTCGATCTCATCGAAACCGGTTGCGCGGGCGCCGCGCGGCGCGATCGGCAAGCCGCCGAGATCGGCCAATGAACCACGATCCGCGCCTGACGCCGGCGCGTCCCGATCTTGCCGCGGCGCACTTGCGCGGTGAGTTCGAGGCGGCGCGCTACGTCACGGGCAGCCCCATGCATGTGCGCGTCGGCATCGCCGATCTTCGCCGCGAGCCATCGGCTTCGGCCCGGCTCGACACGCAGGCGCTCCATGGCGAAGAAGTGATGCTCTACGAGCAGCGCAACGGA
>JASHSW010000201.1 GCA_030038595.1 Methylovirgula sp. | reverse complement strand
GGCGTCGATGAGCCCGTCGCGCAGCATGATGTCGACGAACTTGACGTCGCCCATTTTCGTGCCGCTGCGCAGATGCGCGGCGTGCGGTGCCAACGACATGCTTTCCTGGCCGCCCGCAACGATGATTTTCGCGTCGCCATTGACGATCTGCTGCATGCCGAGCGCGACGGCACGCAAGCCAGAACCGCACACCTGATTGATCACCCAGGCGGTCTTTTCCTGCGGAATTCCGGCCTTCATCGCCGTCTGACGGGCTGGATTCTGGCCTTCGCCGGCTGTCAAGATCTGTCCCAGGATCACCTCGTCGACCTCGTCCTTGGCCAGTTTGGCGCGCTCGACGGCGGCGGTGACCGCAACAGCGCCGATCTCGTGCGCCGGCAGATTGGCGAAGGCGCCATTGAAAGATCCGACGGCGGTGCGCGCCGCTCCGACGATGACGATATCGTGCGACATTTGGCATTTCTCCTGCGGCCGCGGCTCCCATCGAACAAGGGGCCACGTGCCGTTACATTGATATTAGTCATTCTCAAGCATTTCTGCCGGTCCGCGGTCAAGCATCGCCGCCCCGCCGAGAATTTCGGTTTTCGCAGAGCAATAAAACGCTTATGGTCCTCCGCGGAGGTCGCGCTCCCGAAGCATGCCTCAGAATAGGGTTTTGATGGACATGACCAACGAGAAGCAACCCATCACGATCAAGAAATACGCCAACCGGCGTCTCTACAATACCGGGACGAGCGCCTATGTGACCCTCGAAGATCTCGCCGATATGGTGAAGAAGGGCGAGGATTTCGTCGTTTACGACGCCAAAACCGGCGAAGAAATCACCCGCTCGGTGCTGACCCAGATCATTTTCGAGCAGGAAGGAAAGAACGGACAGGCCCTCCTGCCGATCACCTTTCTGCGGCAATTGATCCGCTTCTATGGCGATAGCATGCAAATGCTGGTGCCAAGCTATCTGGAATTCACGATCGACAAGCTCACCAACGACCAGCAGAAGTTCCGAGAGCAATTCGCCAGCGCCTTCGCCACCGGTCCGACCCGGCAGATGTTCGGCTCGCTCGAGGAACAGGCCCGTAAGAATATGGCCATCTTCAGTCAGGCCTTGTCGATGTTTTCGCCCTTCGGAACGGCGCTGACGACACCATCCGAAAAGTCGCCGGAAACGCAGGCTGAGGCCGGAGCCAAATCGGATCTCGACGAGATGAAGCGCCAGCTCGATGAGTTGCAAAAAAGGCTGGATGGGCTCACCCCGAAGGAGTGAGCGCGGCGCGGTGCCGCAGCTATGCGACGGCGGCGGACACCAATCCGCCGGCCAAGCGGGGTTCCCCGAAATGGAGGCCCTGAAAATAATCGACACCCCAGTTGGTTAGGATCGCCGCGGATTCCGCATCCTCCACCCATTCCGCGACGACCGGGATCTCGAGGTGGCGGGCGAGATCGACGAGCGTGCGGACGAAGAACCGATCATCCTCCGATCGCGCCAGGTTCTGGATAAAGGCGCCATCGATCTTCAAGAGATCGACGCGCAAATTGCGCAAATTGCGAAACGAGGTGTGGCCGGAACCAAAGTCATCCATCGCCACTTTGACGCCGCAGGCTTGCATGGCGGCGATCGCGCGGCCGGTCGCTTCAAGATCGGCGATCGCGCAGGTCTCGGTGATTTCGACGATCAGCCGCCCCGCAACATCGGGTGAAACGGCGCAGGCAGCGCGCAATCTGTCCGGCCAATGAACGTCGAGTACGGTCGCCCCCGAGGCGTTGATGGCGATGCGCAGCGACGCATCCCTGGCAAGCTCGGCAACGACGAGTTCGAGCATGCGGTGGTCGATGAGTCGCACCAGCCCGGTCTTTTCCGCCACCGGGAAAATATCGGCCGGCAGAACGGCCCGCCCATCCTCGGCCGTCAGGCGGGCCAGCGCCTCATAGAAGGCGACGCCGCCGCCCTTGGCAAAGACCACGGGCTGTAGCGCGAGCGTAATCCGCGCCGCATTGAGCGCCGCGACGATCTCCTCCGATGCATGCAGAATGCTAAGCCGCTTCTCATCGCGCACCAGGCTCGGGGTATAGGCGACGAAACTGTTGCCGCCCGAGCGCCGCGTCGCGGCGAGCGCTTCCTCGGCATGGTGAAGCGCGGCTTGCGCGCTGCGCCCCTGTTGCGGGATGACGACTCCGCCGATGCGCAGCAAAGCCGCGATTTTCCCAACCTGGGTCACGAGCGGCGCCGCCTCGACGCTGGCGAGGAAACGCGCCGCCGCCATGTTCATCTGCTCGCTGTTACACGCATCGAGAAAAAGCGCGAATTTGTTGCCGGCGTAACGGGCGATCAAGTCGCTGGTGCGCATCTCGCTGCGCAGCCGGTCGGCGACCGCTGCGATGAGTTCGTCCCCGACGTCATAACCGTAGGCGTCGTTGAGAACGGCGAGATTGTCGATTCCGGCAAGTAGGATCGCATGGCAGCCGCCCTTGCGCATGCATTCCGGCAACACGCTGGCGATATGTTCGATGAAATGCGCGCGGTTGAGCGCGCCGGTCAAGGCGTCGTAGCGCGATTGGCGGGCGAGCCGGCGTTCGGCCTCGTAGCGGTCGGTGATGACGCGGACGAGGCCGTGCGCCCGCGCTGGCCGCGTGTCGGAGCCGGCGAACCAACGGCCGGTGTCTTCGATCCAGACGATTTTGCTGCGGCCGGGCCGCTCATTTGTTGCGCTTACGAGCCCATAGATGACTTTATAGGAGACGCCGCGCCCGAGATCGCGTTCTGGCGAGGACATGACCGCTTCGAAGCGGGAGCTCGGGCTTTCCGGCGCGAGACGTTCGGCATAGGCACGCCCGGAAGCGAGTTCGGCGAACTCGGCGAAATCCGCAATATCGGCGGTATTCGGCCCGAAGGTGAGCTGGTCGCTGACGATGTCCCAATCATAGACCGCTTCGCCGATCGAATTGAGAATGGCGCGCGGATCCGGCAGCAGGTAGGGCGGTGACGCATCGGCGGCAGGATCGCGCGGGAGCGGCATAGGTGACCTCGGAGGGTGTCGGCAGATTGCGGGCGACGCCGGACAGCTAGCAGCACCGCGTTAAGAACCTGTTTATCATCGATCTTTCGTGGAAAACGCGGCCCTCGGCCAAGCTGCGGATCGGCGCCGCTCATGCCCTGTTTTTGCGTTCGCGAAGCGCCGCGAAAACCTCGGCTGGGTCCGCGCCCGAAAGACCGAGGCTTGCCTGGATGTCCGGTTCCGCGACACGCAGGAAAGGATTGGTCGCGCGCTCGAGCCGAAGTTCGGTCGGAAGCGTCAGGCGACCTTCGGCGCGCTGCGCCGCGACTGCCTCGGCGCGACGTCGCAAAGCTTCGTTGCGCGGATCGACGCTCAAGGCGAAACGGGCGTTGGCGAGCGTATATTCGTGCCCGCAATAGATCCGCGTCGCCTCGGGCAGCGCCGCGAGCTTCAGCAGGGATCGGTAAAGCGTCGCCGGCGAAGTCTCGAACGGTCGTCCGCACCCCATCGCAAAGAGCGTATCGCCGGCAAAGAGTACGGCGTCCGGCTCGAACCAATAGGCGACATGGCCGAGCGTGTGCCCCGGCACGGCGATTACCTTGGCGGCGTGCGGCCCGAGGTTGATCGTGTCGCCGTCCTCGACTTGGCGATCGAGGCAGCCGATCGCCGTCGCCTCGCGCGCCGGGCCGGTCACGCGCGCGCCAGGGAAAACGGATCTGAGCCGGTCGATCCCTTGCACATGATCGGCGTGATGATGGGTGACGAGGATGTCGGTCAGCGTCCAGTTCTCTTTCCGGAGCGCAGCCAGGATGGGCTCGGCGTCAGGCGCATCGATCGCAGCTGTCGCGCCGGTCTCGGGCGCGTAAACGAGCACGCCGATGTTGTCTTTCAGACAAAGGAACTCGCGGATTTCAAGGCGCATGGAGGCGGCCCCGCGTCAAAGCGCAATCGGGCGAAGATCGCCGATGCTGCGCCCGCCCGGCAGAAGCCCGCGCATGCGCGCGGTGATGCGCGGTTCCTTAGTCGTGCCGTCGATCTCGAAGAGATTATAGCCGGCACGGCGTTCGGCGGCGCCGCGCAGCGCCGAGGCCGAAGCGACGCCGACGACCGGCACCTTGCGCGTCGGCCCTTCCAAATGCACGACCGAGAGGCAATGATTATGGCCGTGGATCACCAGCTCGGCACCGGCTTGGCGGATCATGGCCTCGAAGAGGTCGGCGTCGGAGAGCATGCGCCCCAACCTCGCGCCGCCGCGATAGGGCGGATGATGGATCATAACCACGCGCACGAGTCCTTCCCTGGCACATTTGCTGAGCAGCCCCGCGCAAGCTTCGCATTGGCGGCGCCCGAGCCGCCCCGACGCGATGAACGGCGGCGTCGGCACCGCCGAAGAGAGGCCGACCAAAGCGACATTGCCGCGCACGCGCAGATAGGGATAGGACGCGGCGCCCGAATCTCCGGTGATCCACGGCGCGAAGGTTGCGGAAAGCTCCGGCATCGTTGCGCGCATATAGGCATCGTGATTGCCGGGGACGAAGCTCACCTCGCGTGGGTCTCCGAGCGTTTCGAGCCAGGCGCGGGCGAGCGGATATTCCGCTTTAAGGCCGATGTTCAAGATGTCGCCGGTCATCGCGACATGATCGGGGCGCCGCGCCTCGAGATCGGCGACGAGGCCTGCGAGCACCTCCATGTCATGGATGAGGTGCCGGCCGCGCGTCCAATTGACGTAGCCGGTGAGTCGTTTGCCGAAGAGCTCGCGCCGGCGCGGGCGCGGCATCGGGCCGATATGCGCGTCGGACAAATGCGCCAGGAGGAGGCTCATCGACGCGGCGTCCCCGCCGCGCCGTCAGGCGTTGCCGATGAGGATGCCAGCGGTGAGCACGATGATGCCGCCGAGCACGATCTGAAAGATCGCCTGGAGAAGCGGCGTGTCCATGTAATGCGCTCGCACCCACGCGATGAGCCAAAGCTCGACGAAGACGACGAAACTGGAGATTGCGGTGGCAATGAGAAATGCATTCGGCACGCTGTTCGGGACGAGATAGGGCAGAGTGTGGCCGAGGCCACCTAGTCCGGTCATGATGCCGCAGATCGGGCCGCGCAGCCAGGGCGAGCCGCGGCCGCTCAAAGCGCCGTCGTCGGAGAGCGCCTCCGCGAATGCCATGCTGATGCCCGCCCCGACCGAGGCCGCGAGACCGACGAGAAATGTCGCCCAAGTATTGTGGGTCGCAAACGCCGCCGCAAAAAGCGGCGCGAGCGTCGAGACCGAGCCGTCCATCAGTCCGGCGAGGCCCGGCTGCACGTATTGCAGAACGAACATCCGCCGGTCGATGCCCTGTTCTTTGTCGCGTTCCGACTTCGGGAGGAATTCGTCTTCGATATCGGCGGCGAGGATCTCATGGCTCTTCTCGACCTGAGCGAGATCGCTCAAGAGCTTGCGAACGTCGGGGTCTTTGGCCTGACTCGCCGCCTTCGTATAGAAGCCGTAGGATTCCTCCTCGCGGATCTCGACTTCTTGGCGGATCTTTGCAATCGGGAGATTGCGCACCAGCCACACAGGCCGGCGCTTCATGAAGCCGCGCACGTCGGTGCGCCGGATCGGCAGCACGTCCGGGCCGAACTTTTCATGATATTTTTGCAAGAGCGTGTCGTGGTGCGAAGCTTCGACTTTGGCCATGTTCTCGAACATGGCAGCGGTTCCCGGGTAGCGGGCGCGCAGATCTTCGGCAAAGGCAAGATAGACCTTGCGGTCGTCATCCTCGGCGTCGATCGCCACTGCCAGAATCTCGCGTTCGTCGAGTTGCGAAAAGCGCTTCAACGCTCCCTCCCGGCCTACTTTTGAATTGTTCTAATCTAGCGGCCGCGGCGTTCGTTTGCAACTGTCGCAGGAGATCAAGCATGGATTTCTTCGCCTCTCTGCATCGACTCGTCGCATGTCTGGCGGCGTATGCGAGCGTCATCCGTTCACCGCTGCGGCTCGGTGTGCGCGGCGTGGTGCTCGATGCGGAAGGCCGGGTGCTGCTCGTTCGCCACACCTATGTTTCCGGCTGGTACCTGCCGGGCGGCGGCGTGGAGGCGGGAGAAACGGTCGTGGCGGCGCTGGCGCGCGAACTTTCCGAAGAGAGCGGCATCGAACTTCTTGGAGCGCCGCGGTTGCACGGGCTTTTCTTCAATCCGAAGGCATCGCCGCGCGACTATGTCGCCTGCTACGCGGTGCGCGATTTTCGTCTCACGCGCTCCGAGTCGAATTTTGAAATCGCCGAAGCGCGGTTCTTTCCCGCCGATGCCGTGCCGGAAGATGCGAGCCCGGCGACGCGCGCGCGACTCGCCGAGGTTCTGACCGGCATCCGCGTCCCTGATGTCTGGTGAGCATTTGCGGCGCTGATGCCGCGATGTTAGAGGCTCAGGCCCATGTCCGATCTCACCCTCGTTCTTGCGCCGCAAATGCCGGCCGACCAAGCCGCGATCGAGAAACTCGACGAAAGGGTGTTCGGACCCGGCCGTTTTGCGCGTTCGGCCTATCGGCTGCGCGAAGGCGTGGCGGCGGATCTCTCTCTTTCTTACGTGGCACGCGTCGGTCGGCTGCTCGTCGGCGCCAATCGGATGACACCGATCCGCTGCGGCGCAAAGGCCGCCCTGTTGCTCGGGCCGCTCAGCGTCGAACCAGCCTTTCGCTCCGCCGGAATCGGCGAAGCGCTGGTAATGAAATCGCTCGAAGCGGCGCGTGCGGCCGGTCACCACCTCGTGCTTCTCGTCGGCGACATGTCGTATTACGGCCGTATGGGATTCGAACCGGTTCCCGAAGGCAGGCTCGCCTTCCCGGGGCCGGTCGATCCGGCGCGGTTGCTCTATTGCGCGCTCAGCAAAGGCGCCTTCGACGGGGTGAAGGGACGGGTAAGCCGCGCTATCTAGGCGGCTCGGCGGGCGCCGGCCCGACCATGATCGTTGCGACCGGCGCGCCGGGAACGTCGCGGTCGATCGGCTTTAGCCCGGCTCGGTCGAGCGCCAAGAAAATCGACGCATCCGCCGGCACCGTATGATCGTAATAGACGACAAGCCCGGGTTCAAAAGATTGGCCGGGATCGCTCGTGCCGACTGCC
>JASHSW010000200.1 GCA_030038595.1 Methylovirgula sp. | reverse complement strand
ACGCCCGCCGACTCCTATCATTACGGCGTCTATAATCCGATCGATGGCGTCGGCTCGCCGTTCTTCGCCGGCTATTACGGACCCGCGGGCGACGAAGACGACGATTCGGGCTTTCCGTTCGGCCATCCGTACGGGCCGTAGGTCGTTCTTCAAATCAATCCCGCCGCGATGTTGATCGTCAGCGCCAGCACGGCGGTGTTGAAGAAAAACGCCAGTATGCAGTGGATCAGCGCGGTACGCCGCATGCCCCGCGCCCATATTTCGATGTCGGCGGTCGCGCAGGCAACGCCGATGACAAACGAGAAATAGAAGAAATCGAGATAGTCGGGCTCGCTGGTTCCGGGAAACCGGAGAGCGGCGTGCGGTTGCGTGGCGTTCGGGCCCTTTGGGATGCGCTCGGAGAAATACTCATGCGCATAATGCAGGGCGAACATCACATGGATGAAGGTCCAGGCGCTTACGATCGTCGCTGCGGCGAGGCTGATGTGAAGAGCCTTCAGGAGGCCGTTTGAGTCTTTCACGATCGCCAATTCGGCGAAAATCCCGCCGAAAGCGGCAAATGCCGCGAGTGTCGCAAGAATCAGAATGGCGAAACGCCCGTCGTCCTGAGTCGCGGCTCTCCGCATAACCGTCTCTTTCGAGTCCGTCGCGATCATGATGCCGACGAGCACGAAATACAGCCAAAGACCGGCGTTCCAGCCGATCAGCGTTCTGGTCACCCATCGAATGTCGTGAGGCAGAAGGATGCCGACGAAGATTCCGCAGGCGCAACTGACGAACAGCCGGGGTCGCGACTGAACGATGCGAATCGGCCGCCAATAACGCCGCCGCGCCGGCTTGAATTCGGGCGGCGCGCTCAACTTTTGCGGGCGACCGCGAAACGTGCCGCCTCCCTTAAGATGGCGCCTCTCTCGCCGAAGGCAGCGAGCGCGGCGATCGCCTCTCCGGCGAGCTTGTCGCGCCGCGCCCGCGCCGCTTCGAGTCCGAGCGCGGCAACGAGTGTCGCCTTGTTGCGGTCGGCGTCCTTGCCGGCGCGCTTGCCGAGCGCCGCCTCGTCCGCCTCGACGTCGAGAATGTCGTCGGCGACCTGAAAGGCCGCGCCGACCGCCTGGCCATAGCGCGACAGCGCCGCCTTGGCGGCCGCGCCGGCGCGCCCCAGAATCGCGCCAGCCTCCACCGCGTAGCGCAGCAGTGCGCCGGTCTTCATCGATTGCAGCATGATAACCGCTTCGGGCGTATGCGGCTCGGCGGCGGCTTCCGCCTCGAGATCGAGAACTTGGCCGCCGACCATATTGCCGAGACCGGCGGCGCGGGCCAGCGCAAGCACGAGAGCGGCGCGAATCGCCGGGTCCGGATCGGTCGCCGGATCGGCGCTGACGTCAAACGCATAGGTCAGGAGCCCGTCGCCGACCAGAATAGCGGTCGCTTCGTCGTAGGCGCGATGCGTGGTTGGACGGCCGCGCCGCAGATCGTCGTTGTCGAGCGCCGGCAGATCGTCATGGACGAGCGAATAGCAATGCACCATCTCGACAGCGGCGGCGGCGCGCAACACGCCTTCGCCTTCGAGCCCGAAAAGCCGTGCCGTCTCGACGAGCAGAAAGGGCCGCAGCCGCTTTCCGCCCCCGAGGCTCGCATAGCGCAGCGCCGCAAGGAATCGCGGCGGCCGAAACGTCTCCCCCGGCAAAGCCGAGGCCGACAGCAGCCGGTCGAGCATCGATTCGGTCGCCTCCGCTACGGCCGTAAGTCGCCCTTGGAAATCTTCTTTCCCCTTCATGCGTCGCCCGTCCCATCCTTGGCCGCTCCGCTTGCCCGATCGCGGAAGATCGGTCAAGGCTCGCGCATGGTTCGAAAATCTGGCGATTTCGGTGGGTTCCGCGCGGTCTTGCGATGGCTTTCGCGTCTTGTTTTGCTGGTTCTCCTCCTGCTCGCCGGGCTCATCATCCTCTACCGCTTCGTTCCCCCCGTCTCGACCCTGATGCTCGCCCGCATGCTGCTTCACGAAAAAGTCGAGCGCGACTACCTGCCGCTCGATCGTTTCTCACCCAATCTTCTGGCCGCCGTGGTGATGTCCGAGGACGCGCATTTCTGCCACCATCACGGAGTCGATTGGGGCGCGATGCGCGAGGTGATCGACGAAGGCGGCATCAGCGGCCCGGCGCGCGGCGCCTCGACGATCACGATGCAGGTGGCGAAGAACCTGTTTCTGTGGCCGGGCCGCTCCTACATCCGCAAGGGCTTCGAAATTCCGCTTGCCCTTTTGCTCGACCGCGTCTGGCCGAAGCCGCGCGTTCTGGAAATCTATCTGAACATCGCCGAATGGGGCGACGGGATCTTCGGCGCCGAGGCGGCCTCCGAGGCCTATTTTCACAAGAGCGCCGCGGATCTCAGCCTGCATGAGGCGGCGCTGCTTGCCGCCGTCCTGCCCGATCCATATACCCGCAGCGCGCTGCATCCCAATTGGCGGGTCACCATCCACGCGCGCATCGTCGAGCGGCGCGTCACCCGGACATCGGGATTTCTCGACTGCGTGCGATAGCGACCGTTCGTTGGCCGGGCGATTTCGGGTAGCCAAGGACGCCGTTTACGTGTATCAGCCGGCGCACCAAACTGGGTCCAATCTTCCGGAGCGGATATGGCAGTCCCGAAACGCAAAACTTCCCCGATGAAGCGCGGCTTCCGCCGCTCGGCGGATGCACTGAAAGCGCCGACCTATGTCGAGGACAAGGATTCGGGCGAATTGCGCCGCCCGCACCACATCGACCTGAAAAGCGGCATGTACCGCGGCCGGCAGGTACTCAAGGTGAAGTCCAAGCAGGACTGAACTGCGTCGCAAAACACGCTCAGGCCATATACTGGCCGCCGTTCACCGAGAGCGTCGCACCGGTGATGAATCCGGCCGCGTCCGACACCAGGAAGACGACGCAGCGTGCAACTTCCTCCGGCTCGCCCAGTCGGCGCACCGGAATTTGCGGAAGAATCGATTTTTCGAGGATCTCCTTCGGCACCGCTTTCACCATTTCGGTGGCGATATAGCCAGGGCAGACGGCGTTGACGGTGATCCCTTTGCCGGCGTTCTCCTGAGCTAGCGATTTGGTAAATCCAATATCGCCGGCCTTGGCGGCGGCGTAGTTGGTTTGGCCCATCTGCCCCCTTTGCCCGTTGATCGAAGAGATGTTGACGATGCGCCCGAAACCGCGGCTGCGCATTCCTTCGATGACCGGCCGCGTCATGTTGAAGAGCGAATTTAGATTGGTGTTGATGACCGCGTACCATTGCGCCGGGGTCATCTTGTGGAGCATCGAGTCGCGCGTGATGCCGGCATTGTTGACGAGAATGTCGATCGGCCCGAGATTGGCGTCGACGGAGGCGAGACCCGCGACGCAGGCCGCGTAATCCGATACGTCCCATTTGTAGACCGGGATCGCGGTTTCCGCCTTGAATTTCGCCGCGGCGGCGTCGTTGCCCTGGTAGACCGCGGCGACGCGATAGCCGGAAGCGGCCAGCGCATTGCTGATCGCCGCGCCGATGCCGCGCGTGCCGCCACTCACCACCGCGACGCGAGCCATTTGCCTCCTACCTTCGCGTTCCACCCAGACGATTTCGTTTTCTGAAGTTTAGGTATTCGCCTCAGCGTTCGACGGCGAGCGCGATCCCCATGCCGCCGCCAATACAGAGAGTGGCAAGACCTTTGTTCACACCGCGCCGCTGCATCTCGAACAGCAAGGTCACGAGGATCCGCGCTCCCGACGCCCCGATCGGATGGCCGATCGCGATCGCCCCGCCGTTCACGTTCACGATCGCCGGGTCCCAACCCATATCCTTGTTGACCGCCAGCGCTTGGGCGGCGAAGGCTTCGTTGGCTTCGATAAGTTCGAGATCCTTCACCTTCCAGCCGGCCTTTTCGAGCGCCTTGCGCGAAGCCGGAATGGGGCCGCTGCCCATGATCGCCGGATCGACGCCGGCGGTCGCCCACGACGCGATGCGGCCGAAGGGAGTAAGGCCGCGCGAGTGCGCGTCCTCGGCGCTCATCAGAACGAGCGCCGCGGCGCCGTCGTTGATCCCCGAGGCATTGCCGGCCGTAACCGTGCCGTCCTTCGAAAATGCCGGTTTGAGCTTGGCGAGACCTTCGAGAGTCGTGCCGGGGCGGATATATTCGTCCTCGGTGACGATCACATCGCCTTTGCGCGTCGCAACCGTAACGGGAACGATTTCGTCGGCGAACTTGCCGGCCTTTTGCGCCGCTTCCGCCTTGTTCTGCGACCCCAGTGCGAACTTGTCCTGTTCGTCGCGGCCGATTTGCCATTTCGTCGCGATGTTCTCCGCGGTGATGCCCATGTGGTAACCGTGGAAGGCGTCGATCAGGCCGTCGCGCAACATGATGTCGGTGAATTTGACGTCGCCCATTTTCGTGCCGGCGCGCAGATGCGCGGCGTGCGGCGCCTGCGACATGCTTTCCTGACCGCCCGCAACGATGACCCTGGCGTCGCCGTTGAAGATCTGCTGCATGCCGAGCGCAACAGCGCGCAGGCCCGAACCGCACACTTGATTGACGACCCAAGCGGTCTTTTCCTGCGGAATTCCGGCCTTCATCGCCGTTTGACGGGCCGGATTCTGCCCTTCGCCCGCCGTCAAGATCTGGCCGAGGATCACCTCGTCGACCTC
>JASHSW010000027.1 GCA_030038595.1 Methylovirgula sp. | reverse complement strand
GCCGTCACGGTGCTTTGGCATCCGCTGCCGCGCGGCTGGGAAATGCGGCGTGCGCCTGCCGATAATCCCGGCACGCAGCTTGCGATCCCGCCGATTCTCTTCGAGCATCGCGCCGTAGTCGTTGCCGGCGGCAAGCCGATCGCCGAGGTCGAAGAACACTATACGCGCGACATTCTCGATTTCGCGCGTGGCAGGTGAGGAATCGCATCTTCGCGGGCAAAAGGCTAAGCTGCGGCATGACCCATGACGAAGGCGCCGCGCCGCGGTTCGACGCGGCATTTGCCGCCCAGCTTGCCGAGCTTTTTCGCTGGCGGCGCGACGTGCGCCGCTTCCGCTCCGATCCCGTCGAGAGCCGTCTCGTCGGCGAGCTTGTCGGACTCGCGACGTTGGCGCCTTCCGTCGGCCACAGCCAACCTTGGCGTTTCGTCACCGTCGAGAGCGAGGCGCGCCGCGCCGCGGTGATCGGCAGTTTCGAGCGCTGCAACGCCGATGCGCTCGCATCTTACGAAGGCGAGGCAGCGGTGCTCTACGCGCGGCTCAAATTGGCGGGGTTGCGCGCGGCGCCGGTGCAACTCGCGGTCTTCTGCGACATCGAGACGGAGGTCGGCCGCGGCTTGGGGCGCATGACGATGCCCGAGACGCTCTGCTACTCCGTGGTCGCCGCGATCCAGAATTTGGCGCTTGCCGCCCGCGCCCGCGGCCTCGGCGTCGGCTGGGTCTCGATCCTCGATCCGCGCGAGATCGCCGCGCTCCTCGACGTGCCGGCCGCCTGGAAGCTCGTCGCCTATCTCTGCATCGGCTACCCGCAGGAAGAACATCTCGATCCGGAACTCGAACGATACGGCTGGCAGGCGCGGCTGCCGAACGGCGAGATCTTGCGGCGCTGACTTCCTCTCCCCCATTCGCTTCGCTCATGGGGAGGGGGTTGTCTCGCCGGATTCGGGCAAAATCTGAGAAACGCACCTAACTGATCCCATGCGTCACGACATCCTGATCGTTGGGGCCGGAGCCGCGGGGCTGATCGCTGCGCGCGATCTCGCGCGCGCCGGCAAGAAAGTCGCGATCCTTGAAGCGCGCGACCGGACAGGCGGGCGGATTTTTCCGCTGCCCGAACAGGATTTCTTCTATCCGGCGCAAGGCGGCGCCGAATTCGTGCACGGCGAAGCGGCGATTTCGAGAGAAATTCTGCGGGCGGCCGGCGCGACCTTCGAAGGCGCGGGCGAGTGGTGGAACTTCGCCGACGGCGCGCCGCGCGCCAACGAATGGACGACGCCGCATGGTGCGACGCTGAAATCGAAGCTGAAGGCGCTTAAGCGCGATATGCCGGTTGCGGCATTCTTCGACGAATTTCTGCCGGACAGTAAATACGCGCCGCTGCGCGAAGATATCTTCCGGCGCGTCGAAGGCTATGACGCCGCCGATCCGGCGCGCTTCAGCGCCTTCGCCTTGCGTGCCGAAATTCTCGGCGAGAACGGCTGGGGACAATTGAATATCAAGGAAGGCTATGGGCTGCTCGTGCGCTTTCTCGAAGCGCAGGGCGCAAAGCAGGGCACCGCGATCTTGCGCCGCAAAGAAGTGCAAAGCATCGCATGCGATTCCAGCGACGTGAAGATCCGATGCGCGGACGGTTCCGAATATGAAGCGGCGCAGGCGCTGGTCACCGTTCCCTTGCCGATGCTGCGGCGGATCGAATTCGCGCCGCGATTGCCGGGCAAAATGGAGGCGGTTGAGCGGATCGGCTTCGGCACCGTCATCAAATCGCTGTTTCGTTTCAACAGCCGCTGGTGGGAACATGCACTCGGACAGAATCTGGAACGCATGTCGTTCGCCTTTTCGAAGGAAACGATCCCGACCTGGTGGACGCAGTTTCCCGAGCTGCGTGCGACGTTGACCGGTTGGGTCGCCGGCCCGCGCGCTGCGGCACTGTCGAAATATTCCGAGCCCGAGCTGCTGGACTTGGCGCTCGCTTCGTTGTCCAACATCTTCCGGGTTGAAGGCGATGCGCTTCGCGACAAGTTGCTCGTAGCGCGCGTCGTCAACTGGTCGGCCGACCCGTTCACGCACGGGGCCTACAGCTATCCGACGCCGGAGTCGGAGGCGGCGGTCGACACGCTGCTTGAGCCCGTCGAGGGCAAGCTCTTCTTCGCCGGCGAAGGCCTTTACAAAGGCGAAGCGACGGGCACGGTCGAAGCGGCGCTGGCGACCGGCAAGCTGGCGGCGGAGCGGATGCTGGCTGGGTCTTGAGAGCAACCTTTCCGGCATGTCGTTTTTGCTGGTTGAATTTAATTTGATAATTCAATGGTTTACATGATGTTGCGACGTTCAAATTGACAAGCTCCTCCGGCAAAGCAACGCAGGATCGCCGATTTGCGCGGCCCGCGCTTGGCGCCGCGGATAGAATCGCGCGCCGCCGCGCTTTATGCTGGCGCCAACCCGAATTTCTCTGGCAAAACCCGTCATGCCCTTGAGCCACCGCCCGGTGAAGGCCGGAGATCACGTCTTTCTTGTCGACGGGTCTTCCTTCGTCTTCCGCGCCTATTTCCAATCGATCCGCCAGGATCCGAAATACAATTATCGCTCCGATCAGCTGCCGACCGGCGCGGTGCGGCTGTTCTGCGTGAAGCTCTTTCAATTCATCCGTGAAGGAGCGGCGGGCATCAAGCCGACGCATCTGGCGATCATATTCGACAAGTCGGAGGATTCGTTCCGCCGCGAAATTTACCCGGAATACAAATCCAATCGCACCGAGCCGCCGCAGGATTTGATCCCGCAATTTCCGTTAATGCGCGCCGCGGTGCGCGCCTTCGGTCTCGTGCCGCTCGAAAAGGACCGCTTCGAGGCGGACGATCTCATCGCCACCTACGCCCGCCAGGCGCGCCAGCGCGGCGCCGACGTGCTCATCGTTTCCGCCGACAAGGATTTGATGCAGCTCGTCGGCAACGGCATCTCCATGTACGATCCGGCGTCGGGCGAGGCGGGTGCGAAAGGGGCGCGAGAAGAGCGCAAGATCGGCGTCCCCGAAGTGCTCGATTATTTCGGCGTGCCGCCCGAGAAGGTGATCGACGTGCAGGCACTCGCCGGCGATTCGACCGACCACGTGCCGGGAGCGCGCGGCATCGGCATCAAAACCGCCGCCCAGCTCATCGCCGAATATGGCGATCTCGACACGCTGCTCGCTCGCGCCGCCGAGATCAAACAGCCGAAGCGCCGCGAGGTTCTGACCGATCCGGAGAGCGTCGCGCTCATCAAGCTCTCGAAACAGCTCGTCAGCCTGGTCTGCGACGTGCCGGTCGACGTAGCACTGGACGAAGTCGGCGTACCTGCCCCCGATGCGAAAAAACTCGTGGCCTTTCTGAAAGCGATGGAGTTCACGACCATCACCAAGCGCGCCGCCGAATATTTCGGCGTCGCCGCCGAGGAAATCGAGCCCGATCCCGCCTTCGTGGGGACGGCGGCATGGCGCGACCGCGATGGCGAGCCAATTGCTCCGCCGGCCGGCGCCGATGGCGGAGAGGCCGCAACCCCGGCACCCTCGGCCGTGGCGACCGGCG
>JASHSW010000026.1 GCA_030038595.1 Methylovirgula sp. | reverse complement strand
GCCGCGACGCAGGGCCTATTCAAGGCGACGCAGCGTTTCCTCGGTGCCGAAGACGGCAAGATGCCATATATCGTCGGCGTCGCCGGCTCGGTCGCAGTCGGCAAGTCGACGTTGTCGCGCGTCATGCGGGCGCTGCTGTCGAGGTGGCCGAACACGCCGAAAGTCGAGCTCATCACGACCGACGGGTTTCTCTATCCGAACGCCGTTCTCGAGGCGGAAGGGCTGATGGAGAAGAAGGGCTTTCCGGAGAGCTATGACGGCGCCGCGCTGCTGCGTTTCCTCAGCGACGTGAAGGCCGGGACGCGCAACGTTCGCGCCCCCGTCTATTCGCATCTGACCTACGACGTGGTGCCCGAGGAAAGCATCGTCGTCGATCGCCCGGACATTTTGATCGTCGAAGGCCTGAACGTGCTACTGCCCGGGCGTCCGCCGCGCGACGGGCGGCCAAGCGCTTTCGTCTCCGATTTCTTCGACTTCTCCGTCTATCTCCACGCCGACGAAGCCGATCTCGAACAATGGTTCGTCGAGCGCTTCCTGCGATTGCGGCAGACCTCGTTCCGCGATCCGCGCTCCTACTTTCGTAAATATGCGGAGATCGGCGAGGCCGAGGCGATGGCGGTGGCGCGCGACATCTGGACCAAAATCAATTTGCGCAACCTGCACGAAAACATCCTGCCGACGCGGGCTCGTGCCAATCTCGTGCTGACCAAGGGCGCCAGCCATTCCGTCGAGATGGTGGAACTGCGGAAATTGTAGGCGCACGTCATGGCGGGTTTAATCGGCGCGGATGCCGGCACGAGGCCGGCCACGACGTTGCCCGCTCACCATAGCCCGTTCTCCGCGGCGAGCGCCTGAAGGTCCGTTTGCGGGCGTGCGCCGTAATGTTGAATGATCTCGGCTGCGGCGAGCGCGCCGAGCCTGGCGCAGTCGATGAGATCGCGCGCCTTGGCGAGGCCGGCAAGAAAGCCCGCGGCAAATAGGTCGCCGGCGCCGGTCGTATCGACGACCTTCTCGACGGCAAAGGCTTTGATCGCGTGCATCTCCTCGCGTGTGACCACGAGCGCACCTTTTTCGGAGCGCGTCACCACGCCGAGAATATCTTCGTCGCGCAATTGTGCGACCGCCGTGCCGAAATCTCCCGTTTCGTAGAGCGCGTGAAGTTCGTGCTCGTTGGCGAAGAGAATATCGACGCTACCGTCGCGGATGAGCGCCAGGAACTCGTCGCGATAGCGTTCGACGCAGAAGGAATCGGAAAGGCTCAGCGCCACGCGCCGGCCAGCCGCGTGGGCGACGTCGGTTGCCTTGAGGAATGCGGACTTTGCTGCCGGCGGGTCCCAGAGATAGCCTTCGAGGTAGGAAATCTTTGCCGCGGCGATGAGATCGGGATCGACGTCGTCCTCGCCGAGGAACTTGCAGGCGCCGAGATAGGTGCTCATCGTGCGCTGTCCGTCCGGCGTGACCAGCACGAGGCAGCGTCCGCTTGGCGGACCCGCCGCGGCCGGTGCGGCAGCGAAAGTCACGCCCGCGGCGCGGATGTCGTGCGAAAACATTTCGCCGACACGATCGGCTTTCACTTTGCCGACGAAGGCCGCCCGACAGCCGAGTTTGGCAGCGCCGATGACCGTATTGGCGGCCGAGCCACCCGAGACGACAGTGGTCTGGCCCATAGCACGGTAAAGTTTCTCGGCCGCAGCCTCGTCGACGAGCCGCATCGTGCCCTTGGCAAGGCCATGCCCGACGAGGAAATCGTCGTCGCACGGCGCGATCACGTCGACGACGGCATTGCCAAGGCCGACGATGTCGTAATGGGTCGAATCCATGCCGGCTCGGTTGTTTGGCCAAAGCGAGCCGTCTGGCATTCGAGGCGGAAGCGGTCAAGCCGGCGCTTTGCCGATATCCGCAAGCTTCGCTCAGAGCCCGTCGAAGAGCGCGGTCGAAAGGTAGCGCTCGGCGAAAGAGGGGATGATGAGGACGATGTTCTTGCCGGCGAATTCCGGGCGCAGGCCGACTTCGACTGCCGCAGCGACCGCGGCGCCCGAGGAAATGCCGACCGGAATGCCCTCGATCCTGGCTACCAGCCGGGCGGTATCAAAAGCCGTTTGATTGCCGACAGTTACGACCTCATCGATCAAGCTGCGATCGAGAATCGAGGGAATGAAACCCGCCCCGATTCCTTGGATCTTGTGCGGTCCCGGCTGGCCGCCGGAAAGAACCGCCGAATCCTCCGGTTCGACTGCGACGATCCGCAGCGACGGACGGCGCGGTTTCAAAACTTGCGCCACGCCGGTAATCGTCCCGCCGGTGCCGACGGCGGAGACGAACACGTCGATTTCGCCATGCGTGTCGTTCCAGATCTCTTCCGCAGTGGTGCGCCGATGGATCTCCGGATTGGCGGGGTTGTCGAACTGCTGCGGGATGGCGGCGCCGGGAATGGTGCTCGCCAGTTCCTGTGCCTTGGTGATCGCGCCCTTCATGCCCAGCGGGGCGGGGGTGAGTACCAGTTCGGCGCCGAGCAAAGCGAGCATCTTGCGCCGCTCGATCGACATCGATTCGGGCATGACGAGAATCAGCCGATAGCCGCGCGCCGCGGCGACGAAAGCGAGCGCGATGCCGGTGTTGCCGGAGGTCGGCTCGATCAACACCGAGCGGCCGGGCGCGATCTTGCCGGCCGCCTCCATGGCGGCGATCATGCTCACCCCGATACGATCCTTCACGCTGCCGATCGGGTTGAAGAATTCGAGTTTGGCCAGGAGGTTGGCCTTTACGCCTTTTTCGGCGGCGATCTTTTTCAGCCGCACCAGAGGCGTATCGCCGATCGTATCGATGATCGAATCGTAAATACGCCCGCGCCCCGGCGTTTGCGCCGGGCTGCCGGCTTCCTTCACTGCGGGCTGCGGCATGATCTTCCTCCTCGTCGCGGACGCATCTTAAGCGACGCGAACGAAATGCGCGAGAGACTCGTAAACCCATCGTGAAGCGATGCGGCGCGGCGGGAGTTTGCCCCCGCCACGGCCGAAGCCGGCGTTCATCCTCTCGGCTGCGCGACGATGCGCAAATAAGGCCGCGGCGCGGTCCACCCGGCCGGATACTTCTTCTTCGCATCCTCGTCGGTGACGGCCGGAACGATGATCACGTCCTCTCCGTAATGCCAGTTAACCGGCGTTGCGACCTGATGTTTCGCGGTGAGCTGCAGGGAATCGATGACCCGCAGGATTTCATCGAAATTGCGGCCCGTGCTCGCCGGATAGTTCAGCGTCAGTTTGATCTTCTTATCGGGGCCGATGACGAACACCGAACGCACCGTGAGCGAGTCGCTGGCGTTGGGATGGATCATCCCGTAAAGATTGGCGATCTTGCGATCGGGGTCGGCGATCAAGGGGAAGTTGAGGCTGTAGCCTTGCGTCTCCTTGATGTCCTGCGCCCACTTGTCGTGGGCGTTCAGCGCATCGACGCTGAGCCCGACGACTTTCACCCCGCGTTTGTCAAACTCCGGTTTCAGCTTCGCGGTGTAGCCGAGTTCGGTGGTGCAGACTGGCGTGAAATTCTTCGGATGCGAGAACAGGACAGCCCAAGAACCATCGATGTAGTCGTGGAATTTGAGCGGGCCCTTTGTCGTCTGCGCCTCGAAATCGGGAGCGATATCGCCAAGTTGGAGTGCCATGTGCCACCTCCTGAAAACGCTGGCGGCGCGTGCGGCGCGCCGCGGTGAACTTCGGCGTTCCGTGCCGATTTTTCCAGGCCGGAACGGCAAATTGGTAGAAAACCTATATGGGCCAAGATAATGCCTATTTCCATCAGCTTCAAGGTTATTAGAACTTTATACGGAATTATATCGTAAAATCTGGCTTCGCGGTCGCATCGAGGCAGATTTTCTTTTCGCCCGCCTGGCGGCAGATGTCGTCGATCGACACGAGTTCGAGTTCGCCGAGAAATGCCTCGGCGGCGCGTTCGACGATCGGGCTTATTACGTCGGCGACGAACCGGCCTTCCGACTTGGCGCCTGCGCCATCGCCGTTCATGACCGCGCGGACCACTTCGGCGGCGCTAATGCGGCGGCGCTCGCGTGCCAGCTCATAGCCGCCGCGCGGGCCGCGCACCCCCTTCAAAATGTCGGCGCGGACCAGCGCCTGCAGCAGAGTTTCAAGATGGCGTGGCGGCAGATCGAGGCGGCCGGCAAGCGTTTTGGCCGCCACCGGCTGCGGGCGCGCGTGAAGTGCGATGTCGGCAACGGCGGCGAGCGCCAGCATGCTGCGACGGCAGAGAAGGATCATGCCTTCTTCTCCAAGATTCTGTCCGTCGATCCATAGCCGGCCGCGCCGCGCTGCGTTTCGTCGAGAACGGGGACGCGCACAAAACCGGCGTGCGCCACCCGCGCCACCACGAGCTGGGCGATGCGCGCGCCGCGCGTGACCTCGAACGGTTCGCCGCCGAAATTGACGAGCAATACGCCAATTTCGCCGCGGTAGTCGCAATCGATGGTCCCGGGCGCGTTGAGCACCGTGACCCCGTATTGCAACGCGAGCCCCGAACGCGGCCGGATCTGCGCCTCGAATCCGTGCGGCAATTGCACTGCGATGCCGGTCGGCACGAGCAACCGGGCGCCGGGTTCGATCACGATTTTCGCGTCGGCGGCAATCGCCGCGAAAAGATCGGCACCCGCCGCGCCGTCGCTCTGGTAGGTCGGTAGAGGCAGACCTTCGCCATGCGGCAACTGGCGGACGGTAATGGCGGGCAACGCCTCATCGCGCATGGTCCGCCTCCAGGAGCTTGGCGAGATAGGCGACCAGTTTCAACGCCACGTGATCCTTGCGCATCCGCGGCCAGGTTTCCGTCCCGCCGCGCGTGACGATCGTCACCTCGTTCTCATCCTGCCCCAAGACATCGTCGCTGACTTCATTGGCGACGATCACATCGCAGCCTTTGGCCGTCAATTTCGCGCGCGCATTGTCGATCAGGTTTTCGGTCTCCGCCGCAAATCCGACGACGAGACGCGGGCGCCCCGGATTTTGCGCGATGCGCGCAAGAATATCCGGGTTTTCGACGAGCCGAAGAACCGGCGCCTGCGCACCTTTCTTGAGCTTCTGCGCCGCGACTTCGGCGACGCGCCAATCCGCGACCGCCGCCGCCGCGACGAACATATCGGCGGGCAGGGCCGCCTCAACGGCGGCGAGCATTTCGCTTGCCGTCGTAACGTGGCGCGTGGCGACGCCCGGCGGATCCGGCAATGCAACCGGACCGCTCACGAGCACGACCTCGGCACCGGCCCTTGCCGCCGCCGCCGCGATGGCGTGTCCTTGCTTGCCGGAAGAAGAATTGCCGAGATAACGCAGCGGATCGATCGGCTCGCGCGTCGGGCCTGAGGTTACGACCACGCGGCGCCCGGCAAGCTGTCCGCCGTGCAGAGCGACCCGTGTGTCGCCTCGCAGGATGTCTTCGATCGCCGCGAGAATCGCGGCGGGCTCGCTGATCCGACCCGCCCCGTATTCGCCGCAGGCCATATCGCCTACCTCCGGGCCGACGAAAAGAATACCATCGTGGCGCAGCGAAGCGACGTTGCGCCGCGTCACCGGATTTTCCCACATCCGCACGTTCATCGCCGGTGCGACAAGAATTTTCTTGTCGGTCGCAAGAAGCAGGGTCGAGGCAAGATCGTCGGCGAGTCCATGCGCCAGCTTGGCGAGAAGATCGGCCGTCGCCGGCGCCACCACGACAAGATCGGCGTCGCGCGAAAGCTCGATATGCCCGATCTCCGTCTCGTCGGTAAGCGAAAACAAATCGTCGAAGATTTGGTTGCCGGAGAGGCTTGCGACGGAGAGCGGGGTCACGAACTCTTTCGCCGCTCTGGTCATGACGGCGCGGACGCTTGCCTCCTGCTCGCGCAACCGGCGGATGAGCTCGAGAATCTTGTAGGCGGCAATACCGCCGCCGATGACGAGGAGAATGCGTTTACCTTTCACGCCTCGTTCTCCGATCCACGTCGACGCGCTGATCTTTCGCCGCAATGCCCGCGGCTCAATGCAAGAGGAAGAGGATCATTATAGCGACGATAATCCAAAGTGCGAAATGGCCGAGCCGCGCGCCGCGCGCCTCGGCTTCCCCGATCTTGTCGATCGCCGTCTCGGAAAGCTCGAATCCTTCTTCGGCCATGCGCTCGATCTGGGCGACGATATTTTCGGTGCGCAGCAACGCCGCCGGAAGATTGGCCGCGAACTGGCCGAGCGAGGCGAGCGCCCGGCCCGTGTCTTCGATTTTGCCGATCGGTCCGAGGTTCGTTTCGATCCAGCCGTGTACCACGGGCTCGGCCGTAGACCACATGTCGAGCTTCGGATCGAGGCTGCGGGCGACGCCTTCGACCACCACCATGGTCTTTTGCAGAAGCACGAGCTCGGTGCGGGTCTTCATGTCGAAGAGTGCGGTGATCTCGAAGAGCAGAGTCAAAACGCGCGCCATCGAGATCTGGTCCGCCGTGCGCGCATGGATCGGTTCGCCGATGGCGCGGATCGCCTGCGCGAAATCTTCGACCTTATAGCGGCGCGGCACGTAACCCGCCTCGAAATGCACTTCGGCGACGCGACGGTAATTGCGCGTGATGAACCCGTAGATGATCTCCGCGAGAAAGCGGCGTTCCTTGATGCCGAGCCTTCCCATGATCCCGAAATCGACCGCGATCAGCCGGCCTTGCCGATCGACGAACAAGTTGCCCTGGTGCATGTCGGCGTGAAAGAAGCCGTCGCGCACGGCGTGGCGCAGGAAGGATTGGATGATCGTGCGGGCAAGCGCCGGCAGATCGAGGCCGGCCGCGGCGAGCGCGGCGGTATCGGAGAGGGCAATGGCGTCGATCCATTCGAGCGTCAGAACCTCCCGCTCGGTGCGGTCCCAATCGACGCGCGGCACGCGAAAGTCGCTCTCCCCCGCCGTGTTCTCGGCGAATTCCGAAGCGGCCGCGGCTTCGAGCCGGAAGTCCATCTCGATCTTCACGGTGCGGGCAAGCGTATCGACCACTTCGACCGGCTTCAGCCGTTTGGTATCCGGAAACCAGCGCTCCGCGAGCCGCGCCGCGAAGTACATGTCGGAGAGGTCGCGGCGGAAACGCCGCTCGACGCCGGGGCGCAGTACCTTTACCGCGACCTCGCGTTCGCCGCGCGCATCGCGGACGCGGGCGCGATGCACCTGGGCAATCGAAGCGGCGGCGACCGGTTCGCCGAAACCGATGAACAAAGTATCGATTGGCCGCCGAAAGGCCGCTTCGATCGCTTTCACCGCCAGCTCGCGCGAAAACGGCGGCATGTGGTCCTGAAGAAGCTCGAGACGCAGCGCCACTTCGGGGCCGACCACGTCGGGGCGCGTCGCCAGAAACTGTCCGAGCTTCACATAGGATGGACCGAGTTCGCTGATCGCGGCGGGCAGGAGGTCGAGGTTCTCGCTATGCCGTTTGGCGATCAGCTTCGCCACGCCGAACGGCAGCCGCGCCGTTAGCGGCAGCGTGACGATGTCTATGTCGCGGAACAGCCCGGCGCGGGAGAGGACGAAGCCGGCGCGTCCGATGCGCAGCATATGCCCGAGGATGAAACGCACGCCTAAAGCTTCCAGCCTGAATGGATCGCTACGATCCCGCCGCTCAGTTTCGAGAACGAGGCGCGCACGAACCCGGCCGCCTCGATCTTGTCGCGGAGCGCTTCGGCGGAGACGAACTTGCGAATCGACTCGACGAGATAGCGATAGGCGTCGGGATCGCCAGTTACGATGCGGCCGAGCGCCGGAATGGCGCGAAACGAATAGGCGCGATAGAGCCGGTCGAAGGCGGCGCTGTCGACCTGCGAAAATTCGAGACATAGAAACCGTCCGCCGTGCCGCAGTACGCGATAGGCTTCCTCGAGCGCCGCCTCGATACGCGGCACGTTGCGGATGCCGAAGGCGATCGTATAGGCGTCGAACGCACCGCTCGGGAAGGGCAGGGACTCGGCGTTGCCCTCGACAAAGGTGAGCGGAAAGCCCTTTCGCGCGCTGCGGCGGCGGCCGATCTCCAGCATGTCGGGATTGATGTCGAGAACGGTGACCTGCGTCTCCGCGCCGCCCGCCGCGGCGACGCGCAGTGCGACGTCGCCGGTTCCGCCTGCAACGTCGATCAGCGCGAAGGCGCGTGTCTTCGGAACGTGCAGCAGCGAAACGAGCCGATCCTTCCAGAGCCGGTGCAGGCCGCCGGACATGAGGTCGTTCATGAGGTCGTAACGCCCCGAAACGTTATGAAAGACCTGGTCGACGCGGCCTTGCTTTTCGGCCAAAGGAACGGAGGCAAAGCCGAATTCCGCCTCCTCGGCGTGCTTCCCGAATGAAGACTGCCCCATGATCCTTCTCCGGGCACGAACATAGCGCGCGCCGCCAGCGGTGGCTATGCGCGGCCCGTTCGAGCCGTCTCTTGCCCGGTTTCAGGCATAGCCGTCAAACTGGCTTG
>JASHSW010000199.1 GCA_030038595.1 Methylovirgula sp. | reverse complement strand
TGATTACGTCTATTCGCGCACCGTCAATCCGGAAGATGCGCCGGATAAGCCGACCTTCGTCGAGATCGAATTCCAGTCCGGCGATCCCGTCGCAGTCGATGGGAAGAAGCTGGCGGCGGCGGCGCTGCTCGCCCGGTTGAACGAGCTCGGCCGGGCCAACGGCATCGGCCGGCTCGATCTCGTCGAGAACCGGTTCGTCGGCATGAAATCGCGCGGCATGTACGAGACGCCGGGCGGCACGATCCTTTATGCCGCGCATCGCGGTGTCGAGCAGATCACACTCGACCGCGGCGCCGTGCATCTAAAGGACGAGTTGATGCCGAAATACGCCGAACTCATCTACAACGGCTTTTGGTTTTCGCCGGAGCGCGAAATGCTGCAGGCGGCGATCGATAAGAGCCAGGAGTCGGTGACCGGCAGCGTCCGGCTGAAGCTCTATAAGGGCTCGGCCTCGGTGGTCGGCCGTTCCAGCCCCTATTCGCTCTACGATCAGGACCTCGTTACCTTCGAGGAAGGCGTGGCCGCTTATGACCACCGCGACGCGGCAGGATTCATCAAACTCAACGCCTTGCGGCTGCGTACGCTTGCCCGGCGCAAGCGCAAACCGGCAAAATCGACGTAGAGGGGGACCGCGCGCGCCGCGATCTTGGCGGGGTTCCGCGAATCAGCTATGCCTTAGCCGCATAGCTTGAGGATCTGCTCCGGCCGCTCCGCCGTCATGGTTGCGCCGCGTTCTGTCCCTTGCGGCACCGCGGCTGCGAATTGGCTTGGTATAATTCGGATTTGCACCTCAAATCCGCTTGCAGCATTTCGGATATTGGCGATTTTGGGTTACTAGACCGCCGCAGATTCGATTGGAGAGAGAGCGATGACGAGTGCACCGAAGAAAGCCGCCACCAAGAAAAAGTCGGCCGCGGCCCCGAGCGCCTTCAACAAGCCGTTGCATCCCTCCAAGGAGCTCGGCGCGGTCGTTGGCTCCGACCCTTTGCCGCGTACCGAGGTGGTGAGCAAGATTTGGAGCTACATCAAAAGGCATAAGCTCCAGAATCCCGCGAACAAACGCGAGATTCTCGCCGACGACAAGCTGCATGCCGTCTTCGGCAAGAACAAAGTGACGATGTTCGAGATGAACAAACTGCTCGCCAAACATTTGAAATAGGGTTCGGCATCGAGCCGGCTCCCCGTGGCTGCCGTGGAAACGGTGCGCGCGTCAGAGCCGTGACAATGGGTTGATGCGCGGCGCTAGGGCGTAGTTGATCTGCACGAGCAGAATAAACCCGAGGCTCCAATAGGTATTGATGAGGCAGAGCAACGCACCGAGCGCGTAAAGCGCCTGTGCGACGATGATGCGTCGCTCGATCGCAGCGGCGAATTCGGCTGACAATTCCGGCTTCACCAATTGAACGCGCAAGGCGTAACGCCAGGCGGCGAAAAGGATCGCGCCGAGAACGAAGATGTTCGCCCAATAGAGCAGCAGCGCCAGCCGATAGGAAATGAACGACGCCATCAGCGAGGTCGAGAACGGCATCAGCGATACGCCGAACAAGAAGGCGAGATGGATCCAGGTGAGATGCCGGTCGCTGTGAGAAAAATGATTGAGCTGCGTCTGCTGCCCGACCCAGAAGATCCCGAGCGTCAAGAAACTCATCAGATAGACGAGGATGCGCGGCGCCAGCAGCACGATCGCGTTCCAGAGATCGCGCTCGCTGTGGATCGCCGTCTCCGCGGGCGTGCGCAGGTCGAGGACGAGTAAAGTCATGGCGACGGCAAAGACCCCGTCGCTCAGTGCCGCAAGTCGCTCGACGCTTTGCCCGGCGATGTGGTTGTAATTGGCGTGCAAGAACCCTCCTCCGCCATCTTCTACCGGTCGCGAAACAAGGGCTTCACCTCGCGCTCCACTTCCGCAACTGTGCAAGGAGCCCCGTCGTCGAGCCATCGAGGCCGTCGAGCGGCGCGTTCTTGTCGGCGACGAGCGGGGCGAGCTGCAACGCGAGCCCCTTGCCGAGCTCCACGCCCCATTGGTCGAAAGGATCGATATTCCAGACGACCGACTGCACAAAGACCTTGTGCTCGTAGAGTGCGATGAGTTCGCCGAGCACGCGCGGATTCAACTGTCGCAAGAGAAACGTGCCGGACGGCCGGTTGCCAGCGAACGTCTTATGCGGCGCCAGCGACGCGATCTCTTCTTCCGATACGCCTTGCGCGCGCATCTGCGCTTCGACCTCGGCTTGCGGGCGTCCGCGCATCAAAGCCGCACTTTGTGCCAGGCAATTGGCGAGGAGCAGACGATGCTGGTCGAGATTCGCCGCGGTCGGACGCACCGCGACAAGAAAATCGACCGGCACGATCTCGGTGCCCTGGTGCAAGAGCTGGAAAAAGGCGTGCTGCGCATTCGTACCCGGCTCTCCGAAGAGGATCGCGCCGGTAGCGGATTCGATCTGCGTTCCGGCAAGATCGACCGACTTGCCGTTCGATTCCATCTCGAGTTGCTGAAGATAGGCGGGAAACCGCGCCAGCCGTTGGTCGTAGGGGATCACGGCTTGCGCGGTGTAATCCCAAAAATTCCGGTACCAGATCTCGATCAGCGCCATCAGCACTGGAATATTGCGCGCCAACGGCGCTTCCACGAAGTGCCGATCGATCGCCTCCCCGCCGCGCAGAAACTCTTCGAACTGCGCCGCGCCGATGCCGATTGCGAGCGAAAGTCCGATCGAGGACCAAACGGAGTAACGCCCGCCGACCCAATCCCAGAATAGGAAGCGGCGATCTGCGGCGATCCCGAATGCGGCGACTTCCTCGGGCGCCGCCGAGACCGCGCAGAACTGGGCGGCAATGGCGGCCTCGCCCAGCTTCGCGGCGACGGCTTTGCGGGCCGCGGCGGCATTGGTCATCGTCTCGAGCGTAGTGAACGTCTTCGAGCAGATGATAAACAGCGTGCGCTCCAGCGCGATGCCTTTCAATGTGTCGGCGAGATCGGCGCCGTCGACGTTGGCGACGAAATGCAGCTTGAGATGCGGCGCGATGAACGGCGAAAGCGCCTCGGCCGCCATGGCCGGTCCCAGATCCGAGCCGCCGATCCCGATGTTGACGATGTCGGTGAACATCTGGTCGGTCGCGCCGCGCACACGGCCGTTGCGAACGTCCTCCGCAAAGGCGAGCATCGCGCGCCGGGCGGCGAGCACTTCGGGCATAACGTCGAAGCCGGCGGCTTGCATCGGCGTGCCGCGCATGTTGCGCAACGCCATATGCAGCGCCGGCCGATATTCGGTCGGATTGACGATGTCGCCGGCGAAGAACGCGGCGCGGCGCTTTTCGAGCTTGGCGGCGCGGGCGAGATCGAGGAGCAAAGCGAGCGTCACTCGATCGACCCTGTGCTTCGAGAAGTCGAACAGTATGTCGTCGAGCGCGACGTGGAAATCGGCGAATCTTTGCGGATCCTTGGCGAAGAGATCGGCGATCGTCGTCTCGCCCATGTCGGCGCGATGCGCCTCAAGCGCGAAAAGCGGCTCGGAAAGATCGGAACGATCCATGGACGGCGATTCGTTGGGTAACGTCCGTATCTACCATATCGGCGGGAATTTGCCGCCGAGCTACGCCTGCGGGCTTTTCACCCGCTCCATCCGAAACCCCATGCCGACGAAGCGTGCCGGCAGGCGGCGCAGCCAGGGAAGATAATTGAAGATGCGGAGGACAAAAGGCGGCCTTACCGCTCCGGTTCGGCGCAACACATTCGTGATCGCCCGATTCTGGATGAAAACTTGCAGCGCCTGCGTAAGTTTTACCGCCGGCTCGCGCCGGGCTTGGACCGCCGCGAGCAGGCTGTCGGGCGCGGCTCCCTGGCGCAGCGCCGCATAGAGGATATTGGCGGCGGCAATCGCGTCCTGAATCGCGACGTTGACGCCGACCCCGCCGATCGGCGACATGGCATGCGCCGCGTCGCCGATGCAAAGCAAACCCGGCCTGTGCCAGCGGGGCAGGCGGTCGACGGTGACGGTCAAGAGCCTGACATCGTCCCAGCTTCCGATCTCCGAAACGCGGTCGCCGAGGAAGGGGACGAGTTCCTTGAGGCGTTGACGCCAGACAGCAATATCCTGACGCTTCAACGCGTCGAAGCCGCCTTTCGGAATGATATAGCCGGCCTGCCAGTGATCGCCGCGATCGATCAGGACGAGCATTTGGCCTTGATCGGCCCGGCCGAAGGTTTCGGCGGGGTCGCCGGCGCGCCGGCCCAGCCGGAACCACAGTACATCCATGGGCGCGCCGATGTCCCTTGGCGTAAACCCCGCCGCGGCGCGCATCTTCGAATGGCGCCCGTCGGCGGCAACCGTCAGGACCGCGCGGATGCGAAGCGGGCCGTCCGGCGTTTGCGCCGTCACGCCCCGCACCATGCCGCCGTCTTCGATCAAACCGTCGGCTTCCGTCTCCATCATCAGCCGGAAACTCGGGTAGGCCTTTGCCTTGCTGGCGAGAAAATTGAGGAAATCCCATTGCGGCATGACCGCGATGAATTTGGCCTTGGTCGGCAGATGCGAGAAATCAACGGTGGTAATCGTCTCATTGCCGACGATTGCAGAGAGTCGGCGCGCCTCTTGGTGCGGCAGTTTCAGGAATTCGTCGAGGAGGCCGAGATCGTCCATCGCTTGCAACGTCGAAGGATGGATCGTGTCGCCGCGGAAATCGCGCAGGAAATCGGCGTGTTTTTCGAGAACGATCGTCTCGATCCCGGCGCGGGCCAGCAGAAAGCCGAGCATCATGCCGGCCGGACCGCCACCGACGACACAGCAGGTCGTTTGCATCGAGGTCATCCCGCTAATCTAGGGCGGGACGCACGCTGCCGACAATGCCGGATCACCGGATGGCGATGACCGGGGTGCCGACGCTCACGCGTTGGTAGAGATCGACCACGTCCTCGTTGTACATGCGGATGCAACCATAGGAGGCTGCCGTGCCGACGCTCCTGCGCATCCGTGCCGTCGTCCCGTGGATCGCGACCTGATAGCGTGTCAGCGTGATCGCCGCGGCGCCCATCGGATTGTGCGGCGAGCCGCCCGGAATTAGCGCCGGAAGCTCGGGATGATCGCGATGCACGATCGCCGGCGGCGACCAAGCGGGGGCGATGTACTTGCCTTCGACGGCGGCCTCGCCAAGCCACGCCTTGCCGGGCATGCCGATGGCGACCGGGTAGCAAATCGCGCGGCCGTTTCCTTCGGTGAAATAGAGCCTGCGCTGATGCTGGCTGATGATGATCTCACCGGCCGGATATTCGGGAGAAATCGCAACCAAGCTGCGCGCGCTCGCCGTACTGCACGCAATTAGCCCGGCCCCGCCCGACAAGAGAACCGCGAGAATTGCCGGCGCCAAGCTCCTCCGACTGCTCCACATACCCATTACGCCCCCCATGCACGACAATACGCAACCGTCAACCAATCATAGCAAGCGCCGCACGCGCTTGAAGATCATTTTTGCCCGGGCGGGTTAAAATCATATGGACGTGTGGCGGCGAGGCCGCACCGCGGGAACGTGCCTCACGCTTTTTTGATGGCTTCGGCCGAATGGCGTGTCGCGTGACTACTGCGCTCGCGAATGAGGTCCTCGACGACGCTCGGGTCGGCCAGCGTGGAAATATCGCCGAGCGCCTGAAACTCTGCCTCCGCGATTTTGCGCAGAATGCGTCGCATGATCTTGCCGGAGCGGGTCTTCGGCAGGCCGGGAGTAAAGTGAACGATGTCGGGCGTGGCGATCGGGCCTATTTCCTGGCGAACCCAGGCAATCAGCTCTTTGCGAAGGCTTTCGGAAGGCTCTGCACCGGCCATCAAAGTCACATAGGCGTAGATGCCCTGGCCCTTGATGTCGTGCGGAAAGCCGACGACCGCCGCCTCGGCTACGTGCACGTGGGCGACGAGCGCGCTTTCGACCTCCGCCGTACCAAGCCGATGACCGGCGACGTTGATCACGTCATCGACGCGGCCGGTAATCCAATAATCGCCGTCGGCATCGCGTCGGCAACCGTCGCCGGTAAAATATTTGCCGGGGTAGGCCGAAAAATACGTCTTCACGAACCGTTCGTGATCGCCGAACACGGTGCGCATTTGCCCTGGCCAAGAATCGGCGATGACCAGATTGCCGCTGCAAGGCCCGTCCAGAACTTCGCCGGCGGCGTCGACGACCTGCGGCTCGACGCCGAAGAAAGGCTTCGTGGCCGAACCGGGTTTCAGCGGCGTCGCGCCGGGCAGAGGCGTGATCAGAATGCCGCCCGTCTCGGTCTGCCACCAGGTATCCATGATCGGACAGCGGCTATCGCCGACGACCCGATAGAACCAAAGCCATGCCTCCGGGTTGATCGGCTCGCCGACCGAACCGAGAAGGCGCAGCGAAGCGCGGCTCGTCTTCTTCACCGGCGCGTCGCCCGCCCCCATCAAGGCGCGGATCGCGGTCGGCGCCGTGTAGAAGATGTTGACGCGATGTCTGTCGATGACTTCCCAGAAGCGGGAAGCCGTCGGGTAACTCGGCACTCCCTCAAACATCAAGGTGGTCGCGCCGTTGGCCAGCGGGCCGTAGAGGATGTAGCTGTGGCCGGTGACCCAACCGACGTCGGCGGTGCACCAATAGATGTCGCCGTCGTGATAATCGAAAATATATTGGTGGGTCATCGAGGCGAAGACGAGATAGCCGGCAGTCGTGTGAACGACGCCTTTCGGCGCGCCCGTCGATCCCGACGTATAGAGGATGAAGAGTGGATCTTCGGCATTCATCGGCTCCGCCGGGCAATCCGCGGAGACCTTCGAGGCCGCATCGTCATACCAGACATCGCGGCCTTCCTGCCAGGCAATGTCGCCGCCCGTGTGTCTCACGACGATCATTTTGGTCACGACGCCGGGAGCCTTTTCGAGCGCCGCGTCGGCATTGGCCTTGAGCGGAACCTTGCGGCCGCCGCGCCTGCCTTCGTCCGCCGTGATGAGCAGTTTCGAGCCGCAATCGCGGATGCGGCCGGCCAGCGAATCCGGCGAAAATCCGCCGAACACGACGGAATGGACGGCGCCGATCCGCGCGCAGGCGAGCATCGCATAGGCGGCTTGCGGAATCATCGACAGATAGATCGTGACCGTATCGCCTTTCTTGACGCCATGCGCTTTGAGGACATTGGCGAAGCGGCAGACTTCTTCGTGCAATTGCCGGTAGGAGATGTGGAGCGGGCGGCCCGGATCGTCGGCTTCCCAGATGATCGCCGTCTGCGCGCCGCGCGTTGCAAGATGCCGGTCGATACAATTCAACGCCACATTGGTGACGCCATCCTCATACCATCGGATCGAAACCTCGCCCGGGCCGAAGATAGCGTTCTTCACCTTCGTGAACGGCTTGAGCCACTCGATGCGGCGGCGGCCTTCGTCGCCCCAAAATCCGTCCGGATCGGCGATCGAGCGCGCATACATGTTCTCATAGGTCGCGGCGTCGATATAGGCGCGGCGCGCCCATTCCGGAGAAACCGGATAGACGGATTCCGACATCGTTTCCTCCCGTACCGCGAACCTCACGAAGCCCGCCTAAGGCGCGGGTTCTCCCGCTGTTGCGACGATTATGCGCCAGCCTTTGAGGATGACAAGGGAGGTTGGCGGCGGGAGGGCGTTAGGCGATCAGAAATTCACGTCGAGCTGCGCGATGCCGGCGTCGGCGCCGTGGCCGCCCGCCAGGGTGATCGCCGGACCGGCGAGCTCGTGCAGATATTCGCCGAACAGGCTGACGTTCGCGAGGATCTTCCACTGCGCGGTAGCGACGAGATTCGTGCCGATATAGCCCGCCGTGTCCATGGCGGAGACGGTCTGCGGCAGCGGCGTTGTCCGCGAAATGTAGACGGCGTCATAAACCGACGGACGCCAAACCGCTTCCGGTCCGAAGCGCAGCGCCAGATCGTCGGTCGGATTCACGATGATGGCCGGATAGGCTTCGATCAAGTTTTCGAGCGTCTCGAGCCCGGCATAATTGAGCATCGTCGGACGCCCAAAAGGAGCGCTGAACGTACCGATCGTTGCATTGCTTCGGCCGGTGCCGCTGAAATAGCTGGCTTGGAACTGAAGGCCCGGATCCCAAGGTAGGCTTTCGAAGGAATAGAGGACGCGCGTCGAAGTACCCAGGGCGGAGATCGGCCGGCCGTCGAAGGTCCCGAATTGGTAGGCGAAGTCGCTGTCGTATTTGAACGATCCGAAAGCGCCCCAGAGCCGGCCGCCAACGGTATCGCGGTCCTCGTTGCCGGTGACCCCGGCGTATTGGGCGCCGATGGCGTGCCGGAAATAATAATATTCGTCGACATGCAGTTGATCGTGAATCACCAACTCGCTGAGATAGACGGCGCCGAACGTGCCGGCATGCGAATCGAAGTCCGAGAACGCGTCGAGGGTCGGCGTGACCGGCCGGCTGTAGACAAGATCGAGCGTGGCGTTGCCTTGCACATCGGCATGAATACGCACGCCGTCGTGGGTCGTGCGCATATTGGAACTGTCGTTGACCCAGACGAACCGCTGCGAACCCAGCGCGATCTCCTGGCGGCCGGCACGCACCGTGATCGCAGCGGGGCCGAGCTTCTGCTTGAGTTCGACGAAACCCTGCTGCAGACGACCGCGGCTCGCATCCGCCGCGTTGAGCGGGGCAATCTTGCCGAGCGCGTCGAACCGGCCGAGCTGCGCGAAGATCGCGACATGCCGATTAAGGTGGAGATAGGCGTCAACGAGGAGACGCGAGAGGTCATAAGTGTTGTAGCGTGGCGATTTCAGCCCATGGCCTTCGTTGCTCCACGACCAGAATTGTTGGCGCATTTCGCCACCGAGCGACAAGTAAGTTTCGGGATCGGACCCGATCGGGATGTAGTGCAATTGATCGAGCGGCGTGATCCGGTTGGCCGGATTAGCGAGGGCGCTGAAGTCGATATCGTAGAATTCGAGCGGATAACTGCCTTTGCCGAGGGCAAAATATTGGGCGCGCGCCGCCGTCGGCAGAATGAGCCAAGCAAACATCGCCGCCGCGCAGGCGTGGCGGAACGTGCAAGGATGTTGCGCTTTGCGACCCCGCATCGGGGGCGCAGACTAAAGGAGATCGCGGTGGATAGAAATGTCCCGGGCAGTTGCCTGCCCGGGATAAATCGCGCAACGCCCGGCCGAAGCCGTTGCGTCAGAAGACGATCTGCGTACGGCCGGCGATCCAGTCGATGGTCGCGCCGCGCGTATTTGGACCGCCGAAATAAGCGGGGTTGTCGACAACGACGTGCTCGTAATCAAGCATGAATTTCAAGTTGAGGTTGGGATACCAGTTAAGCCCGACCCCATAGGACGTTTGCGAGCTGCCGCCGTAGGTGCCACCGCTCGCCGGCTTGTAGCTGCTTCCGAGCGTCGTGGTGGTCAGATTGGGATCGTTGAGATCAACGGTGCTGTAGCGCCCGGCGATCTCCAGCGCGCCCCAGCCCCCGCCCCCGAGGACGAACGGGTTCTCGGGAATGACTCCGCCGTATGCCCCGGTCGCAGGGTTATAAAAGCGCTTGCCGCCAAACGTGTAGCTCGCCTCAGCATAACCACCGTTGAAATTGAGCGTTGGGCCGGGAACACCACCCGTCCAGCCACTAATGGTACCGCTCGGGTATGCCGTCGTGCCGAGGAGCGTATCGACGACGTAATGATAATATTCGCCTTGTAAGAAGAAGTTCTGCCAAGCGGCCGCTGCTTCGGCGCCGAAGACTTCGCCGCCATGGGCTGGAATGTTGCCGCTGTTCAGAAAATACGTGGGGTCGACGCGAAGTTCCGGCCGGTCATAGAGCTGGATGCCTTCGACGTTTGCGCCGATGCGCGGATCAAAAAGATTGGCATAGTTGAAGCCGACATGGAGCGAGGCATCTTTCGTCTGCACAATCTGGTAGGATGCGCGGAAAAGCCCGGAGAGCGGCCGTCCCAACCCAGAACCCGCGTTGCAAGGCGCGGTAGTGCTATTGCAGAGATACCCAAGCGTGTGCAAAGCGCCGCTGTTCGGGCCCGTGATATAGGCGCCGACCCAATAACGGTCGTTGTTGGAATGCGCGCCTGCGGCCGTGCGGAAATCGCCGCCGCCGAATTCTGTGGCGACGACCTGCGCGGAGGAACGCTCCAGGAACATGATGTTGTTGGAGCCGGTCGGTTCGTCAAGCGTCCATGGCACGTCCTGGACGCCCGGCAAGTCGATGGCAACCGGAAACGGCCCCCCGTGTTTGTAGAAGCCATTGTAGGTGACGAAGGCGTTTTCGACTCCGGCCAGATAGTTGTTGTTCAGGCTGGGTGCCGTGCTCGAGTTGGCGTTCGCCAGAGCGTTGTTTGGATTGAGGCTGTCGGAGGTATTCCCAAAGTCGTAGATGAGGGCATAGTTCCAGTCGCCCAGGAACTTGCCGACCACGCCGATCCGCGCGCGCCGCAAATTGAGACCGCTCGAGAGACCTTTTTGGTCCGTGGTGCTGACACCGGGCCGATAGTCCAGATACGCGCCCGTATCGATGTGCAACCGACCGGTCAATTCGATGGTGTTCTGGTTGTCCGGGCTCGCCAGGCCAAAATGAAAGCCGTTCGCGCTCGACATAATGACGTGTGGACCCGCGGGAACCGGCGCCCCTCTCGTCTGCACTACCGTGACGGGCCGTTGCTTGCGCAGCGCCCGGATTTCCGCGCGTAACGAGCTGATCTCGGCCTGATGGCGCGCTTCGATTTGCTGGATCTGCGCTTCCAGTTTTTGGATCTGCGCGTCGTCCGCGAGCGCGGGTCCGCCGCAAGCCCATAGGCTCGATGCCGCCAGGAGCAGCGCTATTCGCGCGGCTTTGCCACCCGCGCGTATTCCCGCGGCTGCCCGCATGCCGAATTCCTGATGCATCAGACCCCCTATCCAGGCCAGCCACATAGAGAAGTAAGTTTATATACTCTATGATCTAGATTGGCATCATGGAGGCTGAATAGTCAATAGAAATGATAGACTATTGGCATAGCTAGATGGGATCTGTGGGATTTCGAACACACCCGCCCCAGAACGGGGGACAAAACCGCCGCATCGGGCCCGAGGAAGAGAAGATTTTTCTCGCTTCGTCTCCGGTCTCTGCCGAGCAATTGCGGATCTTCGCCGCAAAACAGAGGAGA
>JASHSW010000198.1 GCA_030038595.1 Methylovirgula sp. | reverse complement strand
GCGCTCGCCGAGATGCTGGAGAACGGCGAACTCGCCGGCGCCGGCCTCGACGTATTCGAGCGCGAGCCGGCGATCTCCCCGAAGCTCGTCAAGCTCGCCAACGCCGGCAAGGTGACGCTTTTGCCGCATATGGGTTCGGCGACCCGCGAGGGGCGCATCGACATGGGCGAGAAGGTGATCGTCAACATCAAAACCTTCATGGACGGACACCGGCCGCCGGACCGGGTCTTGCCAAGCACCATGTAGCGATCGGATCCAGCGGATCGGACAGCCTTTTCCGCCCGCAAGGGCCGCCCGGCGGCCTTGAACAACGTCACGAAATCTCCATATTTCGGCAGAGGAGGCGCCATAACGGGCCTCCGTTACGAAGGCCGGAAGGCTTCGCTGATGTCACGGACGGTCCATTCGCCTTTTTTGCTGGGATTCGAGGAGTTCGAACGGGCCGTCGACCGGGTTACCCGTGTCGCCGACGGCTATCCGCCGTACAATATCGAGCGGATCGCCGGGACGGATGCGCAATCCGAGCGGCTACGGATCACCTTGGCGGTGGCCGGCTTTCTTCGCGATCAACTGGAGGTAACGGTCGAGGAAGGACAGCTTGTCATCCGCGGCCGCCAGAAGGAAGAGAAGGAGCGCCATTTTCTGCATCGCGGCATTGCCGCGCGCCAATTTCAGCGGGTGTTCCTGCTCGCCGATGGAATGCAAGTGGCGGCGGCCGATCTTTCCAATGGGCTGCTCACCGTCGACCTGGTCCGTCCCGAACCGGCACGATTGGTTAAGAAGATCGATATCATGATGCGAGACTGACGGTTCGCATCCGATCCGAGCGGGTCTCTAAGAGACCGCAGAAGGAGTGACAATGTTGGACCAGAACAAGTTGGATCAGAGCAAATCCCCGCCCTTCAGCGAAGAGCAATTCGCCCATTTGGGCGGCGGCTCGCTCGCTTACGTGCGCGAACTGCGTTCGGAAGACGTAGGCAAACTTTTCCCGCAAGCCCCGCCGATCCAGCCCGGCCTGCAGCTTTTCGCGCTGCTCGGGGCCGATGGCGTGCCGATCGTCCTCACCGATTCGCGTGATGCCGCACTTGCCAATGCCTTGCAGCACGAGCTGCAGACCGTGAGCGTGCATTAATTTTCGCGTTTTGCCTTTACCGAGCAGGGCCGGACCTTAAGGTCCGGCCTTCTGCGTTGGGACCTAGAACAGCCCGAAGAACGGCTTGTCGCTACCGGAGGCTTCGCCGCCGTTCGGGATTGACGCCGGCGGCAATAGGCCGCCTTCGTCGCGGGCACTCGGGAGATCGCGCGCGTGCCCAATCGGCATCGGCGGTGCGTTCGGCGCCGCCGGCCGGTTCTGCATCTGGGCGCCGAAGAAATTGAACAAGCTTGCCACGGGATTGGCGCTGGGTTGCCGCCAAGTTCCGCCGGGCAGCGGCTGCGGCGGCACGCCTTGGAGCGCGACACGCATGAACCTCGACCAGATCTCCACTGGAAGATTGCCTCCCGAAGCGCGCCGCGTCGGTGAATTGTCGTCGTTGCCAACCCAGACTCCGGCGACAAGACGGCTCGTATAGCCGACGAACCACGCATCGCGCCAATCCTGGCTCGTGCCGGTCTTGCCGGCCGCCTGCCAATCCGGCAATTCGGCGCGCCGCGCCGTGCCGCTGCGCAAGGTCTCCTCCAGCATCGTATTCATCATCGCCACATATTCCGGCTCGACGACGCGCACGACCTCCGATTCTCGGCGTTGATAGAGAAGTCGGCCGGAGGCGGTACGCACCTTGGTGATCACGTAGGGCTCGATGCCAATCCCGCCGTTTGCAAATGGGGCGTAAGCCGCGACCAGTTCGAGCGGCGTTACTTCCGAAGTGCCGAGTGCGATCGACGCGTTGTCCTGAAGATCGGATGTGATCCCCAGGCGATGCGCGGTCCTGATGACTGCGCTCGGCCCGACTTCCAGGCAGAGCCGCACGGCGACCGTATTGAGCGACAGAGAAAGCGCCGTGGCGAGCGTCACCGGGCCCATGTATTGGTGGTGATAATTCTCCGGCTGCCAGCCGCGCACATCGATCGGCGCATCGTCGCGCACCGTATCGGGGGTTAGGCCGCGTTCCAGCGCCGTCAGATAGACGAAAGGTTTGAAGGCGGAACCCGGCTGGCGCTTGGCGGCCACGGCGCGGTCGAATTGGCTCTCGGCGTAACTGCGCCCGCCGACCAGGGCGCGCAGTGCGCCGTTCGGATCGAGGGCGACCAGCGCGCCTTGGCTCACGTCGAATTTCGTTCCTTTGGAATCGAGCTCTCCGGCGAGCGCCCGTTCGGCGGCCTCCTGCAGTGGCGCGCTGATCGTGGTCGAGACGATGATGTCCTCGTCAATGGCGCCGATCGTGTCGTTGAGCTGGTCCATCACGTAATCGGCGACGTAATTGATCGAACCACCGCTCTTCTCGTTGACTGGGTGCGCCGGGTGCGCGAGGGCGAGTTTCGCCATCGCCGGGGTGATGTATCCTTCCTCCGCCATGGCATGGATAACTTCGCCGGCGCGTTCGATCGCGGCATCGAGGTTGTGGTTCGGCGCGAGTCGCGTCGGCGCCTTCATCAATCCGGCGAGCATGGCGGCTTCGGGCAGAGTGACGGTGCGCGCGCTGTGGCCGAAATATTTTTGCGAAGCGGCTTCGACGCCGAAGGCGCCCGATCCGAAATAGACGCGGTTCAAGTAGAGTTCGAGAATCTGGTCCTTGGAATATTTGTGTTCGAGCCACACGGCCAGGATGGCCTCCTGGATTTTGCGCGACAGCGTGCGCTCCTGCGTCAGAAAAAGGTTCTTGGCGAGCTGCTGGGTGATGGTCGAGCCGCCTTCCATCCCGCCGTGGCCGATGGCATCGCGGATGAGGGCGCGCAAAATGCCGAGCGGATCGATTCCCCAATGCTCGTAGAAGCGCCGATCCTCGATGGCTATGAATGCCTTCGGCAGATAATCGGGAAGTTCGGAAAGCGGGATCGCCGCGCCGCCGGTGTCGCCGCGGTTGGCCAGCAACGTGCCGTCATCGCCGAGGATGGCGATGTTGGGCGGCCGTTTGGGGACGGCGAGCTCGTCGATCGGCGGCAGCTGCGCGGCGTTATAGACGATGAGTCCGGTTGCACCGACCGCGCCCCAAATGCCGAGCATCAACGACCAGTAGATGAGCGCGCCGAGAAACGAGCGCCGCTTTTTCTTTTTGCGGCGGCGTCGCGGCCGCTCGTCATCGGGATCGAAGATCGGTTCACGCCGCTGCAAGCTCGCCATACCCGTGCGCCTACCGCCGGTTCCCGCTCTCGCCAGCGCGGTTTCTTGGCGCAAGCCTAGGGCGGCGGGATTAAGGGGGGGTAAAGTAGCGGGACGCCGCGAAAGCGGCGAAACTCCAGAGGTTTGCGCAGCGAAACCTGGGCATTCGGCCGCCCGGCGCTTGCGATTTGCGCAGCGCCGCGTCACAGTTGCGCCCCCCTAGCGGCCTTTGGCCGCTCCGGACGCGTCGCTCAGATTGGGTTCGTCTCATGCAAGTCACTCTCGAAAGGGCCGCTCTCCTGAAGGCGCTCGGCCACGTGCATCGCGTTGTCGAGCGCCGCACGACGATCCCGATCCTCTCCAATGTGCTCGTCTCGGCGGAAACCGGCTCGGTGCTGCTCAAAGCCACCGATCTTGACCTCGAAGTTACCGAGCGCCTTCCGGCCGATGTGGTCCAACCGGGTGCGACGACGCTGCCCGCCCATATTCTTTACGAGATCGTCCGCAAACTTCCGGAAGGGGCGCAGGTCTCGCTGCAAGGCGGCGAGGAGGCCGGGCAATTGCTGTTGCGCTCCGGCCGCTCGCGCTTTCAGCTGCAGGCGCTGCCAGAAAGCGATTTCCCGGACCTCGCGGCCGGCGATTTCACGCACCGGTTCAAATTGGCGGCCGCCGACCTAAAGAAGCTCATCGACAAGACGCAATTTGCGATCTCCAACGAAGAGACGCGTTATTATCTGAACGGCATTTATGTTCACGCGGTCGAGTCCGAGGG
>JASHSW010000197.1 GCA_030038595.1 Methylovirgula sp. | reverse complement strand
GTGCGCCGAGCGGAATTTGCCCCGGGTCTTTCAGATCGATGATATCGGCGCCCTCGATGAGAGCGGTCCCGGCTTCCGCCGCGTCCGCGACGCTCGCAAGCATCAGCGTCATTGGGCACCGTCGAGATGGGAGTAAATGGGGGTCGCCCGAACCGTTCGAGGACGCAATTATAGGCGAGGCCACCCAAAGGGCAATCAAGCTAGGACAGGGTCGTTCAGGGGCGCGGGAACGGCTTCTGCTCCTTCAGCGCGTAGCCGGCTTCAGACCAGCCCTCGGTGCCGTCGGAATACCAGAGTACGTGCGTGTAGCCGAGGGTTTTGGCGCGCTTGGCGGCGTTCCAGGACATCCAGCAATTCCGCAGGCAATAAATTACCAGTGGTCTTCCTTTATCCCCGCCAGTCGCCTGGCTGAGGCCGTGGCGGAAATAGTCCTCGGTTATCGGGGCGAGCGCCCCGTAGCCGGTATCGGGCAGCCAGATGCTCCCGGGAATGTCGAAGCGCGGCTTGTCGCGCCAAAGCGTGCCCGGCGCAAGATTGGCGGGCTTTGGCGGTTGCGGCAGTACATCGACGAAGACAGCCGCTTTCCGCGCCCAAAGGTCATGCGCCTGCGCGACGCTCAGCGCCGGCACGCCATCGAGCGTCGCCGGCGTCGGCGCCTTGTAATTCGACATCCGATAGCCGGCCGTCTCGGGAACCGCAGAAGCCGCGAACGCGCCGGCCGAAAGTGCGAATAGAGAAAACAGAGCAACGACGGGGCGAAGCAAGCGCATATGGAAAACCTCCTGGGATTGGTCAGCTTCTTGCGCGCTCGCGGCGGCGCGCTTGTGTCGGGGCCGTTCGGGTTCTCCCGCTCGGAAGCGGCGAAGGCGGGGTCTGCCGCAGGCTCTTGCGCAAAGCGCTGAGCGTATCCCTAAATCCGGCGGCGCCGCCAAGCAGGCGTTCCATCAACAGCGCGCCTTCCAAAGCAGCGACGATCATGCGCGCGTGATGCGCGGGCGTGACGTCCTTGCGAACGGTTCCATTGGCGCGCGCTTCGGCGAGAACCCGCGTCAACCAGGCGATATGCCGCTCGAAGAATTCCGCTACGCCTCTGCGCATCGGCTCAGGCAGGATTCCAAGTTCCGTGGCCATGGCGGCGACGAGACAGCCTTGCTCTTCCGTGACCCCATGCAGGTAGAGGGCGGCATAGGCTTCGACGCGCTTGAGACCATCGGCGCTGGCGCGTTCGATTTCGGCCAGAGCGCGGTCGTAGCGCCTGCCATAGGCTTCAACCAAAGCCACGCCGAGATCTTCCTTGGTCGGGAAATGATGATGAATGCTTGCCTTACGGATGCCGATCGCCTCAGCGAGATCGGCATAGCTAAAGCCGGCGTAACCGCGGGTGCGCACCAGAATTTCGGCGTGGGCGAGGAGCTTGTCGCGCGTGTCGCTCGGCATCGCGGTTGCCTACCGACTGAAAGGTAGTTCGTCAAGCGCACGCCGAGGAGCGGGATCGAGGCAGGCCCATTCCCAAGCGCGGCGCGGCTTGACAGACGCCGCAACTACCGACTAGATGGTAGGCAACGTGCAAGACGACCGAGGAGGAACCGTGCCGAACGGCGCGCGCGCAAGCCGGCATCTTTGGGTAGCGCTGGTCGTGCTCATGGCCGGGACGGCACGGATCGGCCCTGCCAATGCCGCCGACGTGACTCCCCTCGATGTGCGTGAAATCGCACCCGGCGTCTACGCCCACCAGGCGCCGATCACCGCGATGGACGCGGCCAGCGGCGGCGACATCAGCAACAACGGATTCATCGTCGGCGACGATTCGGTCGCCGTCATCGACACGGGAGGTGCGCCCATCGTCGGCAAGCGCCTTAGGAAGGCGATCGAGAAGATCACCGATAAGCCGATCCGTTATGTGATCAATACGACCGAGCATCCCGATTACATCTTCGGCAATACCGCATTCGTCGGCCCGGGCATCACCTTCGTCGGGCACAGGAACCTGCCGCGCTCCATGGCCGTGCGCGGGCCGCACTATATCCAGACGCTGCGCCGGGACATGGGGGATGCGCTGGTCGAAGGGGTGAAGCTGATCCCGCCGACACTGCTGGTCGACGTGGGCAAGGACAGAAAGCTCGACCTCGGCCACCGAATCATCGATTTGCGCGCCTGGCCGATGATGGCTACGGACTGCAACCTTACGATTTTCGACGAAAAGACGAAGACCCTGTTTGCCGGCGATCTGGTCTATCTGCAGCACGTACCGGTGATCGACGGGAGCGTTCTGGGTTGGCTCAAAGCGCTGCCTCGGCTGGCCGCCATTCCGGCGCGGCTCGCGGTTCCCGGCCATGGTCCGGTCGGCGCCGACTGGCCGCAGGCGCTTGCCGCGGAGAAGGGCTATTTGACCACGCTCACGGCCGATCTGCGCGGCCTCATCCGGAAAGGCGCCGACATCGATCAGGCGGCGCAAACGGCTGCCGGTTCCGAGGCGTCGAAATGGAAGCTCTTCGGGATCTATAACCCGCGCAATGCCACGGCGGCCTATGCCGAGCTCGAATGGGAGTGAGCGCTTTCACCGGACGGAGCGCCGATCTATATAGGCGGCAATAGCGATGGAGAGGGTCATGCACAGGTTGCGCGATTTGGGGCTGGCGGGGCTCGCGGGGATGGCGGCGACCGGCGTCGTCTTGGCGATTTCGCCCCCCGCCGTGCGCGCCGATCAGGATCTTTGGCCGGGGCTCGCCCAAACGCTCTTCCCCAACGACAAGCTGGCGCAGGACGGTACGATCATCCAACTCGGCACACCGCTCAGCGCCGAGGATGCCGCGCTGGTGCCGATCACGCTGCATATGGAGCAGGCGGCCGATGCCGGACCGAACGACCCACACCGCATCAAGAAGCTCACGGTCATCATCGACAACAACCCTTCGCCGGTCGCAGCGGTTTTCGAGTTTGGCCCGAAAGCCGCAGTGACGAGCGTCGAAACGCGCGTTCGCGTCAACCAGAATACTTTGATCCATGCGGTGGCAGAGACCGCCGACGGCAAGTTCTACGTCTCCCAATCCTACGTCGCGGCGGCGGGCGGCTGTTCGGCGCCGAGCGCCACCAACCTCGATCCGAACGATCCGCAGATCGGCGAAATCAAGGTGCGGCAGTTGCCGCCCGAATACGTGAGCCAGGATCCGCGCCGCAAAGAAACCGTGGTGATGATCAAACATCCGAACAATTCGGGCATGCAGATGGATTCGACGACGCACCTCTACATCCCGGCGCGCTACATCGATTCCTTGAAGATCATGCAGGGCGGCGATCTCTTGTTTTCGGTTACCGGCGGCATTTCGATTTCGGAAGATCCGAATTTCCGTTTCGATTACCTCTCGAACGGAACGAACGTCTTCCATGTCGCGGCGAGCGACACGACAGGCAAGAAATTCGCCAAGGATTGGACGCTCAACCCGGCGATCTAGAAATCCGTGCGGCTGCGGATCGCCGCGATGAGCGTGCCTTCGTCGAGATAGTCGAGCTCGCCGCCGACCGGCACGCCATGCGCGAGCCGCGTGATTCGCACCGGCAGATGCGCCAAGAGATCGGTCACGTAATGCGCCGTGGTCTGCCCGTCGACCGTGGCATTGACGGCAAGGATAACCTCGCTGACGCCGTCGCTCGCGACCCGTTCGACGAGCCCGTCGAGGTTTAATTCCTCCGGTCCGACGCCGTCGAGCGGGGACAAGCAACCGCCGAGAACATGATAGCGCCCCATGAGAGCGCCGGCACGTTCGAGCGCCCATAAATCGGCAACGGTCTCGACGACGACGAGCAGCTTGCGATCGCGCCGCTCGTCGCGGCAGACGGTGCATGGATCGCAGCTATCGACGTTGCCGCAGACGGAGCAGGAAACGACACACTCGCGCGCCGTATTCAGCGCATCGGCGAGCGGGCCCAGCAGCTCTTCGCGCTTGCGGATCAGGTGAAGCGCGGCGCGCCGCGCCGAGCGCGGACCGAGCCCCGGCAGGCGCGCCAGCAATTGGATCAGCCGCTCAATTTCAGGGCCGGCGGTGCGTTCGGCCATCAGAAAAGCTTCATGCCAGGCGGCAACGGCAGGCCGGCCGTCACCGACTTCATCTTTTCTTCCATCAGGCGTTCCGTCTTCTTGCGCGCATCCTCATGCGCAGCGACGATCAGATCCTCGAGAATCTCCTTGTCGTCGGGCTTCAACAGCGAGACATCGACCGTGAGCGCCTTCATCCGCCCCTTGGCGGTGAGCGTCGCGCGCACGAGGCCGCCGCCCGCCTGGCCTTCGACTTCGAGGCGTTCCATCTCGGCCTGCATCTCCTGCATTTTCTCCTGCACGGCCTGCGCCTGTTTCATCAAGTTCATGAAGTCGGGCATGACGGATCCTCGTCTCCTTGCATGACGGCGCAGTTATAGGTCGTCTTCGAAGGCGGTATCGGCATAGCCGACGTCTTCGCCCGCCGGCTTCTCGGCCGGCTCCGCCTCATGGATTCGCACGCCGATAATTTCGGCGCCGGGGAATATCGCCAAAGCGCGCTGCACGAGCGGATCGGCGCGCACGCCGACGAGGGCGGCCGCGGCGGCCGCCTCCGCCTGTTCGCCGAGGCTCGGCGCGCCGGCTTCGCTGGAAATCGCCACCACCCAACGCCGTCCCGTCCATTCCTGCAAACGGCGCATCAGTTGTTGGGCAAGTTGCGGCGACGCGCCAGGCGATAGCGCAAATTCAATCGAACCATCCTCGAAACGGACGAGACGCACGTCGCGTTCGAGCGCAATCTTCAATTGGATATCGCGCTGGCTGGCGGCGAGCGCGACGATATCCTCGAAACGGGCGAGGCGCGGCCGCTGGTCTTCCGCTGCCAGCGGTTCGGCCGGCTTGGTCGCCGCACTAAGGCTCGCGCGCCCGCCGCTCGCTGCGCCAGCCGGCATGCTGGCGCGCCGCGGCTGCGCCGCCGGCATGACCGGCGCCTGCTGCGCCAGGCGACGCAGCGCCTCGTCCGGCGTCGGCAGGTCCGCGGCGTGGGCAAGCCGTACCAGTACCATATCGGCGGCGGCGAGCGGACGCTGCGAATCGCGCACGTCCTGCAACCCCTTGAGCAGCAATTGCCAGGCGCGGCTCAGCACAGGGATCGAAAGCTTTTCAGCAAACTCGGCGCCACGCCGGCGCTCTTCCTCGGCAATGGCCGGATCGTGCGCCGTCTCCGGCGCAAGTTTCAGGCGCGTCACGAAATGCACGAATTCGGCAAGCTCGCCGAGGACGCGGGCCGGATCGGCACCGGCTTCGTAGAGCGCCTTCAGCGAGGTAAGCGCGGCGGCGACATCGCCGCACATCACCTCCCTGAAGAGATCGATGATCCTCGCTCGATCGGCGAGCCCGAGCATCAAGCGTAGATCCTCGGCTTTGACCTCGACGTTCAAACTGCCTTTGACATGTGCGATCGCCTGGTCGAGCAGGCTCAGGGCGTCGCGCACCGAACCTTCCGAGGCGCGCGCGATGAGCGCCAGCGCCTCCGGTTCGACCGCGACCGCCTCTTTGGCGCAGATCGCGGCAAGCCGCGCGATGAGGACGTCCGACTCGACGCGGCGCAAATCGAACCGCTGGCAGCGCGAGCGTACCGTGACGGGAACTTTCTCGATCTCGGTCGTCGCGAAAATGAATTTTACGTGCTCCGGCGGCTCCTCGAGGATCTTCAAGAGGCCGTTGAAGGCCTGTTTGGAGAGCATATGGACTTCGTCGATGATATAGACCTTGGTGCGCGCCAGGACCGGCCGGTAGCGGGCGTTGTCGATGATCTCGCGCACGTCGTCGATGCCGGTATGCGAGGCGGCGTCCATCTCGATCACGTCGACGTGGCGCGAATCGATGATCGCCTGACAATGCGTGCCGAGTTCGGGCATATGGATGGTCGGCTGCAAAACCGGCGGCCGGTCTGGGCGTGCCGGCAGCTCATAATTGAAGGCGCGCGCCAGGATCCGCGCGGTCGTAGTCTTGCCGACGCCGCGCACCCCGGTGAGCAGATAAGCCTGGTGAATGCGCCCAAGGTCGAAGGCGTTCGACAGCGTCTTGACCATCGGCTCCTGGCCGATGAGATCCTCGAAACTCGCCGGCCGATATTTGCGCGCCAGGATGCGGTACGGCGCGGCCGGCTCGTCGAAGTTGAGGGTCGGTGCGTCCATCGCTTCGGCCTCCTCGCCGAATTCTAGCTCCGGCGCGCGGCGCTTCGGAATATTCGTGTTGCGAACGGCGGATCAGGGCGCAAATTCGCGCTTTGCGCCGAACTCTCAGCAAAGGCGAGAAGTGGGAGGCTGGACAGAGACCCGCCCGGTCTCGTCTGGGCTGCTTCCTTCCGGACCTGACCCGGTTGGCGAGTGGTGCGTCCACCGCCAACCTCCCGTCGCTAAGATGGACCATTGGGCGCGAATCCGCAATAGCAGCCGCCCAAGAAAAGGTGCAGACTCCGGCCAAGAGGCTGCGTAAAAACAACGGCTTATAATTCACCTCGCGGTTCTGGCGCGGAGACCGATCCGTGCATCGATTTGGAGCGCACCATGAGCGATGCCCTCGTGCTTTTCTCTGGCGGGCAGGATTCAACCACCTGTCTCGCGGTGGCGCTCGACCGGTTCGAGCGCGTCGAGACGATCGGCTTCGACTACCGGCAGCGCCATAGGATCGAACTTGACCAGAGGGCGAGGATCCTCGCCCGGATCGCCGCCCTCGACCCCGGCTGGGGCGCACGGCTCGGCAAGGACCATTGCCTCGATCTCGGCATTCTCGGAGAAATCTCGGCGACCGCGATGACGCGCGAGATGGCGATCACGAGCGGCGCCGACGGCCTGCCCAATACGTTCGTGCCGGGCCGCAACCTCGTATTCCTGACGTTTGCGGCGGCCATCGCCTACCGGCGCGGTTTGCGGCATATCGTCGGCGGCATGTGTGAGACGGATTTCTCCGGTTATCCCGATTGCCGCGACAACACGGTCAAAGCCATGCAAGTCGCCCTGAATCTCGCGATGGAGAAGAATTTTATCCTCGATACGCCGCTGATGTGGCTCGACAAGGCGGATACCTGGCGGCTCGCCGAGCAGCTCGGCGGGGCGGCGCTCGTCGATCTCATCATCGAAGAGACGCATACCTGCTATCTGGGCGAGCGCGGGGAGCGCCACGATTGGGGCTACGGCTGCGGCGAATGCCCGGCCTGCAAACTGCGCGCCGAAGGCTGGCGCAAGTACCGCGGCGCTCTGTCCTAATAGAGGCATTAATATTGCCACGATGCGCCACAATATAGAGGCGGCGCGCGTCCCGTTGCGCACCGTTTGACGCCGGACCTCCTGCCGGCGACGCTCAATCGACCAGATCGGAGCTAGGCATGGCCGACAAAATTCCCGTTACCGTGCTGACGGGCTATCTCGGAGCCGGCAAGACGACGTTGTTGAACCGCATCCTGAGCGAACCGCACGGCAAGAAGTTCGCCGTCATCGTCAACGAATTCGGGGAAATCGGCATCGACAACGATCTAGTGGTGGGCGCCGACGAAGAAATTTTCGAGATGAACAACGGATGCATCTGCTGCACGGTGCGCGGCGATCTTATCCGCATCATCGAAGGCCTGATGAAACGGAAGGGCAAATTCGACGCGATTATCATCGAGACCACGGGGCTTGCCGATCCAGCCCCGGTCGCGCAGACTTTTTTCGTGGATGCCGATGTCGAAGAGGCGGCGCGGCTCGACGCAGTCGTCACGGTCGCCGACGCCAAGTGGCTTTCGCAACGCCTCAAGGATGCGCCTGAAGCGAAGAATCAGGTCGCCTTCGCCGATGTGATCTTGCTCAACAAGACCGATCTGGTCAGCTCCGAGGAATTGCGCGAGGTGAAGGCGCGTATCCGCGCGATCAATCCCTATGCTAAACTGCACGAGACGGTGAATTGCAGCGTTCCGCTCGATGCCGTGCTGAGCCGCAATGCCTTCGACCTCGATCGCATTCTGGAGATCGAACCGGAATTCCTCGAAGTTGAGGAAGACGATCATGATCAGCATCACGATCATCATGCTCATCACGGACACCATGATCATCATGATCACGACGGACACAAGCACGGCCTCAAACACTATCACGACGAAGAGATGCAATCGGTTGCGCTCTCGATCGACGGCGACGTCGACCCGGAAAAATTTCTGCCGTGGCTCAATCGGTACGTGCAGACGGAGGGTCCTTCGATCCTGCGCACGAAAGGCATCGTCGCCTTCAAGAACGAGCCGAAGCGTTTCGTCTTCCAAGGCGTCCATATGATCCTCGAAGGCGATCTGCAACGCGACTGGAAGCCGGACGAGCCGCGGCGCAGCCGCGTCGTCTTCATCGGCCGGAAGTTGAAAGAAGACGAGATCAGGAAAGAGTTTCTGGCTTGCGCGGCGTGAGCCTATCCTTGCCCCTATGGGAGAAAGTGCCCCGCGGAGCGGACGGATGAGGAGGCGCAATCCCTCGGCATCGGCACGGTAACCCCTCATCCGGTCGGCTCCGCCGGCCACCCTCGTAGTCCCTCGCATGGCAGAAACTTCCCTCGCCGCGAACGTCAAACCGATCGCCGCCGGCGCGCACGTCAGCGCGGCGGCTTTTTTGGGGAGCGTTCCGGTGTTTGCGCTCGGCGACGGCGCGGTGCTGCTTGTCGATCCGCAGGGCGAGCGGCGAATCGCCCTGCATAAGGACGCGGCGATTCTGGTCGCGACGCGCGCCGGTAAGCGACTGATCACCGGCGGCGACGACGGCCGGGTATTGGCGATGGACGCCGAGGGATCGGTCGAAGAACTGGTCCATACGGACGGCGCATGGATCGACGCGCTCGCCGGGCGCGACGACGGGTCGATCGCCTGGTCGAGCGGACGACAGGTCAGCGCGCGCGATCCGCAGGGCACAATCAAACATTTTTCCGCGCCGTCTTCGGTGCGTGGGCTCGCCTATGCGCCGAAGGGCTATCGCATCGCCGTCGCGCATTATAACGGCGCGACCCTTTGGTTTCCGAACGCCGCGGCGCCGCCCGAGGTCTTTGCCTGGAAAGGCGCACATCTCGACGTCTCGTTTTCTCCGGACGGCCGGTTTCTCGTCACTTCGATGCAGGAGAATGCTCTGCATGGGTGGCGGATCGCCGACAAACAGGATATGCGCATGAGCGGCTACCCGGCGAAAACCCGCTCCCTTTCCTGGTCGGGCGACGGGCATTGGTTGGCGACCTCGGGTGCCGAGGCATGCATCGTCTGGCCGTTTAAGGACAAAGATGGCCCGATGAAGAAAGCGCCGGGCGAATGCGGCGCAAGACGCGTCAAAGTCTCGCGCGTGGCCTTTCATCCAAAGGCGCTGGTCATCGCCATCGGTTACGAAGACGGCTGGATTCTTCTCTGCCGGCTCGCCGATGCGGCCGCGCTTCTCGTACGTAAGCCCGCGAACGAGGCGCATGATCCCGTCTCGGCGCTCCTCTGGCAGGACGATGGCCGGCGGCTATTGTTCGGCACCAGCGAAGGCAATGCCGGCGTCCTCGTCATGCCGTGAGATTTTTTCGAACGGCGACCGCGAGAGGGCAGTATCGGCGGCGAGAATGACCTATATTCGCGGCCAGCCTAGGAGGGCGGATGATCATCGGCCGCGTCGCTCTTTTCTTCGCATTGCTGCTTGGCGTGGCGACGACGCAGATGCCGGAGTTCTGGCAGCAATATCGCCAGCGTCTCGGCGGGGCGATCGACGAACTTACTGCGATCGTCGCGCAATTCGACAAGGACGCCGCCGGCCGGAGCCTCACGCCGGACGCGGCGATCGTGCGTCTCGAAGCGAACTCCGATCCCCTCGCGCAAGCGCGCGGCGACGAGATGAAGCGCATCCTGGCGCGGCTTGCAAAGTTGCAGCGCGCTGCGGCGGCATTCAACGATCCCAATGTCGCCGGCCGGTGGGTGACGCTCTTCAGAACTTTTGACCCGTACATCGCCGAGCGCACCTACCGGACTTTCCAGCCCGCCATTCCGACAACGCCGGAGGGGTTCGTCGCCGGCATCTTCGGCTTTCTCGTGGGCGGCGGCATCGCGTATGGCATTGGCCTGCCGATCCGGCATCGAAAAAAATTGTTCAGCCGACGATCGCGGACCAAAGCCGCCGAACCCTACGCGGAAGCTTGAGCGATGGCACCGAACGTCCTGTCAATCGCCGGCATCGATCCGAGCGGCGGCGCGGGCATCCTGGCGGATTGCAAGACCTTCGCGGCCTTGCGCTGCTACGGAGCGGCGGTCGTCACCGCCTTGACCGCGCAAAATACGCAAGGCGTGGCCGGAATTCAGCTTGTGCCGGCGGCGTTTGTCGTAGC
>JASHSW010000196.1 GCA_030038595.1 Methylovirgula sp. | reverse complement strand
CGGTCGGTGACCACCCGCAGACCGGAAGGCAGATTGGTGATCTCGACGCTCATGAAGCCGCCCTTTTGGAGGCGTCGAGCCGCGCCCGCATGTAGGCGGCAAGCTGCGCCTGATCGTTGGCAACAGTCTCGAAGCGTTCGTCACGCGTGAACAGATCGACAAGCCGCGGCGGCAGTTGCGGCACGACCCCGGTCGCTGCCTCGACCGCGGCGGGAAATTTCGCCGGATGCGCGGTGGCAAGCACGACCATCGGAACCTGCGGCCTCACCTTGAGCCCGGCGCGCGCCGCGCCGACGCCGACCGCGGTGTGCGGATCGATGAGCTTCTGCGCCTCACGCCATACGCGCGCGATCTCCTCGGTCGTTTCCGTTTCTCCGATCCGCACCGCGTCAAAATCGGTGCGAATCGCCGCGAGCGGCCCGGAATCGATGCGCAAGACCCCCTCGTGCTGCAATGCGCTCATGAGGCGGCGGATTGCCGCCGCATCGCGCTGATAAGCTTCGAACAGCAGCCTTTCGAAGTTCGACGATACCTGAATGTCCATTGAGGGCGATTGTGTGGCTTGGACCGCGCCTATCTCATAGCGGCCGGTCGCCAACGCCCGCGCCAGAATATTGTTCGCGTTGGTGGCAATCACTAGGCGCTCGACCGGCAGCCCCATGCGCTTGGCGATCCACCCGGCAAGCACGTCGCCGAAGTTTCCGGTCGGCACCGCGAACGATATGGGCCGCCGTGGCGCACCAAGCGCCACGGCGCTTACGAAGTAATAGACGGTCTGCGCGACCAACCGCGCCCAATTGATCGAGTTCACGCCAGAAAGCGCAAACTCGTCGCGCAATCGCTTGTTGGCGAAGAGGGCTTTGACGAGCGCCTGCGCGTCGTCGAACGTACCGTCGATGGCGACGACATGCACATTGTCGGCGGCGACAGTAGTCATCTGCCGGCGCTGAACCTCGGAGATGCGGCCTTTCGGATAAAGGATGAAGAGATCGACTTCAGCGACGTTGCGGAAAGCCGCGATCGCCGCCGCGCCGGTGTCGCCCGAGGTCGCGGCCAGAATGGTGGCGCGCTTGCGGCGCGCCGCCAGCGCCTGCGGCATGAGCCGGCCCAACAGCTGCATCGCGAGATCCTTGAAAGCGAGCGTCGGACCGTGGAAAAGCTCAAGCAGGAAGAGATTGTCGCCGATCTGCGTCAACGGCGTCACCGCGGCATGGTCGAAGCGGGCATAGGCGGCGTCGATTGCGGTGCGCAGCGCCTTGCGGTCGAGCGCTCCGCCGACGAACGGGGCGATGATCGCCTCCGCCGCCGCCGCATAGGGTAAGCCGGCGAAGTCGCTGATCTGGCGCTCCGAGAGCCGCGGATAGGCCTCGGGAAGGTAGAGGCCGCCGTCCTGGGCGAGGCCGGCTATCAAGGCGTCGGTGAAGGAAAGGCAAGGCGCTTCGCCGCGCGTTGAAATATAATCCACCTTTTTGGCCTTTGCGCTCGATTGGCGTGCGCCCGTTTAGCACAAAAAGGTCGGAAGGGCAGGATTTGCCTCAATTCCTGGTAACCGGGATTTCCCGGGCAGAAACAATGCCTTGGCGTTTGACCGGAGACCCAGGGCCCAGGGCGGCGCCTATTCCCCGTACCAGCGCGCGTGAAGAAAGCCCGCAAAAACCGCGAGCAATCCGCCGGCCAGACCGAACCAGGTGAGCGCATAGCTCAAGTGGTTGTTGGGGACATCGATCTCCGTCATGCCGCCGATCGGCCAAGTGCCCGGCGACGATTTGGCATCGGCGTCAACGACGAAAGGAGCGGTCGGCGCAAGTCCGAAATGGGAGGCGATCGCGGCGGGATCGCGGGTAAAGAAGAGGTCTTTCTGCGGCTCGTCGGCGGGCGTGAAGGGATTGCGCGCCTGCGGCGGGCGCATCAGCCCCGTGACACGCGTCTCGCCTTCGATCTCGCCCTTGGCGTGCGCCGACTTGACGAGGTCGGCCGGCACGAAGCCGCGATTGACCACGACAAAACCACCCGAATCGAGCTTGAACGGGGTCAAGATGAGATAGCCCGGGCCGAGATCGTGCGGGCCGGTGCCGTAGAAGACGAGCGCCTCTTTGTCGTTCTCGTAACGGCCGGAAAATTCGACGTGCCGGTAGGCATAGTCGGGCGCCGCAAGGTGCGTCCATAGCGCCAGATCCGGCAATGGCTGCGGCGGCGCCTTGGTGCGCGTCGCAATCTCGGCGATCAACGTTTCCTTCCAGGCGAGACGGTGCAGTTGCCAGACGCCGAGCGAGACCAGGATGCCGCCGGTTACCAGGACAAATAGAACGGGTCCGAGAAGACCTTTGCGGCCGGGTTGTGCGATGTCGGCCAAATTCTCAGCTCTCAAGCCGCCCCTGCCCCGCCTTATTGCGATATTGCAAACCGATCAACAAGCCTTTCAGCGGCCGCAACATGCCCACGCAGACGATCGCCGTCAGCGGGAGAAAGACGACGACATAGACCCAGATCGGCGGCTCGAACATTACCTCGATCCACAGCGCCGCACCGACGATCAAAAAGCCGCCGAACAACATCACGAACACGGCCGGCCCATCGCCGGCGTCGGCGAAGCCAAAATTCAGTCCGCAGGCCCTGCAGACCGGCGCGACCTTGAGGAATCCCGCAAACATCGAGCCGCGTCCGCAACGTGGGCAACGGCCGGCAAGGCCGGTCAAGATCGCCGACCGCAAACTGTCTTGCTTATCGCCGCGCATGCCGATTCCATTGCGCCGCGACGGACCTTCGGCAAATCACAGCGTGCGCTTCAGTGCTCCATCGGGGCGCCCCATGTACCCCAGACGTAGATGCAGGAGAACAGGAAGAGCCAGACCACGTCGACGAAGTGCCAATACCAGGCAGCGAACTCGAAGCCGAGATGGCGTTGCGGCGTGAACTGCCCCGCGAATACGCGGACCAGACAGACGGTCAGGAAGATCGTTCCGATGATGACGTGAAAACCGTGGAAGCCCGTAGCCATGAAGAAGGTCGACCCGAAAATCGAGCCTTTGAAGGTGAAGGGCGCAGAAGCAAATTCGTAGGCTTGGCAGCAGGTAAACGCGACGCCCAGCAGGATCGTGATAATGAGGCCGTTCTTCAAATTGGCGCGGTCGTTGTTGAGCAAAGCATGGTGCCCCCAGGTCACCGTCGTAGCCGACGTCAACAGAATGAGCGTGTTGAGCAGCGGCAAATGCCAGGGATCGATCGCTTCGATTCCTTTCGGCGGCCAATGGCCGCCGGTGAATGCGACGCGCGCATATTGAATTTTCTCATTCGCATCGAGGCTGGCATCGAAGAACGCCCAGAACCAGGCGACGAAGAACATCACCTCCGAGGCGATGAAGAGGATCATGCCGTAGCGCAGCCCGATCGCTACGACGCGCGTGTGATGGCCTTCGTGTTCGGCCTCCTTGATGACGTCGAGCCACCACGAGGCCATGACGTAAAGAACGAAAATTACGCCGGCGCCGAAGATATAGCTGCCCGGCTTGGCGTCGAAGAGAACGATGGCCCTGAACCACATGATGCCGCCAAACGCCATCATGAATGCGCCGATCGCGCCTAAGATCGGCCAGGGGCTCGGATCGACGAGATGATACTCGTGATTTGGTTTTGCGTGGCCCTCCGCCATCGGTCTGTCCCCTCTCCTTGCGCCTACGTTTGCGGCCGTTTCGGCGACGTTCGCGCCTCGTCCCTGGCCGTTTGCCCCGTTTGGTGCCGCCGGTCAAGGCGGCGAATCATCCCTCAAAGCTGCCGCCCGGTTTGGCTCGCCGCGGTCAACGGCGCAGCGGCCGGCCGCGGATAGAACGTGTAGGACAGCGTAAGTTCTTCGATCCCATCCATCGTCTCGTCGCGCTCGAGCGCCGGGTCCAGGAAGAAGACCACCGGCATTTCCGCGGTCTGGTGCGGGCCCAGATGCTGCTCGGCAAAACAAAAACAGGCGAGTTTGTCGAAATAGGCGCCGCTCTGCCCGGGCGAGACGTTGTAGGCGGCGCGCGCCGCCGTCTCCTCGCCGGATAGATTTGTGACCTTGAAGAATACGGTAGCGGTCTTCCCGGTCAGCAACTTGATCTGCGTCGTCTCCGGCGCGAAGCGCCAAGCCAGGCCGGGCGCGACATTGGAATCGAAATGCACGACCAACATGCGCTTGCCCGCAACTTTGGGGGCGAGCCCGGCGACCTGGGTCGTGCCGGCGAACCCGGTCCTGGCGCAGAAGATCCGATAGAGCGGAACCGCGGCGAACGAGAGACCGAGCATCGAGGCCGCGATCAGAACAATGCCGACGGCGACCCATGTGCGGCGGCGGTCGCGACTCGAAAGACTATTCGCAGAGCGCTGGGACATGTCGCAATTACAAAGGTCGATTGAAGAGGCCCGGGCCGACCTTGACGATCGTCACGGCGTAAAAGAGCAGCACGAGGAAGCCGACGGCGAGCCCGATCGCGATATTCCGCTGCCGCCGGCTCTTGGTCTGTTCCGGCGTGAGGACCACCCCTTTAGAGTCGTGATCGGTGTTCATCTTCACCTCACGAACGCGATCGCCAGGGCAATCAGGCGCTCGCTCAGGAGTTCGGCGAACAGCAAGAAGAGATAGACAATCGAAAAACCGAAGAGGCGCATCGCGCATCTGTTGGCGCCGTCGCCGTCGCGAACGCGGTAGACGCGAACGGCAAAGCCGACAAAGGCGGCGCCGAGCACGACGCTGAGACAACCATAGACGGGAGAAGCGAAACCGAGAATGAAAGGCGCCACTCCAATCACCGCCAGAACGAGACTGTAGAGCAGAATCTCAAGCCGGGTGCGGTCCGCGCCTTTGACGTTCGGCAGCATCGGCACGCCGGCGCGCCCATATTCGGCCGAGCGGACCAGCGCCAGCGCCCAAAAATGCGGTGGCGTCCAGATGAAGATGATGGCGAAGAGGACCAGCGCGGCAAGACTCACCTGGCCGGTTGCCGCCGCATAGCCGACGATCGGCGGCAGCGCACCGGCGGCTCCGCCGATGACGATGTTCTGCGGCGTCGAACGCTTGAGCCACATCGTGTAGATCACAACGTAAAAGAAGATCGTGAAGGCGAGCAGGCCCGCGGCCAAGAGATTGGCGACGAGAGCGAGGGTCAGCACCGCAAAGATCGCCAACGTCAGCCCGAAGGCGAGCGCTTCCCGGCCGGTGACTTTGCCGGTCGGGATCGGACGGCGGCAGGTGCGGCGCATGACGGCGTCGATATCGGCGTCGTACCACATGTTCAGCGCCCCGGAAGCGCCGGCCCCGACCGCGATCGCCAAGAGCGAGGCAAAGCCGATGACGATGTTGACATGCTGGGAGGCGAACAAAAGCCCCGTCAACGCCGTGAAGACGACAAGCGACATCACGCGCGGTTTCAAAAGCGCAATGTAGTCGCGCGGGCTTGCGGCGGAGATCGCCGCAATGCCCGGAACTGAGCTACTTTCTTCGAGGAAGGCCATGCGCGGCTTACGTCCCCAGCGTTTTCAAAGAGCGGCCGCCGGCCTGCATCAATGTTCGGATCCCACAATCCGCGGTAAAGCCTCATAGGAGTGGAACGGCGGCGGCGAAGTCAGGGTCCATTCGAGCGTGGTCGCCCCAAGCCCCCAAGGATTATTGCCCGCCACGCGCTTCTTCGCGAAGGCATCGAAGATCACATAAATGAACACGAGAACCCCGAGGCCCGAAAGATAGGCCCCGTAGGACGAGACCGCGTTCCATAGCGCGTAGGCGTCGGGATAATCGATATAGCGGCGCGGCATTCCGGCAAGTCCGAGAAAATGCTGCGGAAAGAAGGTGACGTTGACGCCGACGAACATCAGCCAGAAATGGATCTTGCCGAGCGTTTCGTTGTACATGTACCCGGTCATTTTCGGGAACCAGTAATAGAAGCCCGCGAAGATCGCGAACACCGCGCCGAGCGACAAAACGTAGTGGAAATGTGCCACGACATAGTAGGTTCCGTGCAGAGCGCGATCGATGCCGGCATTGGCGAGCACGACTCCCGTCACACCGCCGATGACGAAAAGAATGATGAACCCCGTCGCCCACAACATCGGTGTCTTGAACGAGATCGAGCCGCCCCACATCGTGGCGATCCAAGAAAACACTTTCACGCCGGTCGGCACCGCGATCACCATGGTCGCGAAGACGAAATAGCGCTGGGTATCCAACGACAGGCCAACCGTGAACATGTGGTGGGCCCAAACCAGGAAGCCGACGATGCCGATCGCCACCATGGCGTAGACCATGCCGAGATAGCCGAATATGGGCTTGCGGGAGAAT
>JASHSW010000195.1 GCA_030038595.1 Methylovirgula sp. | reverse complement strand
CACCGGCTGCAGCTCGCGGCGCAGACGGGCGAAGAGTCGCGCCTGCACCGCCTCGCGGAGCTCTGCCGGAATCGGGCGCCCGAGTATTTGTTCGGCCTCGGTAAGCACATCGCGGGTGCTCCTGCCCATGAACCTCGCCCGGCATTCGGCCGGGTCGATCGGCCAGCCGAGCTCGGTCAGCATGGCGGCCAGAATCTCGAGGGCGATCCGTTCGGAATCGACGAGCACGCCGTCGCAGTCGAAAATGAGAAGAGTCACGCGACGGCTTCCGCGATGACGGCGCCGATCTCGGCTTTGATCTTGGCCGCGTAATCTACCGTCATCGCCGCTCTCGGGAAGGCGATATCGAAATCGGCGGCGATCTTGGCCGGCCGGCCGCCCAGAAGCATGATGTGGTCGACGAGCCGGATCGCTTCGTCGATGTCGTGGGTTACGAGCAGGGTCGTCACCTTGGTACGCTCGACGAGCATGGCCAGTTCGTCGCCGAGTCGCATCGCCAACGCTTTGTCGAGCGAGACGAAGGGTTCGTCGAGGACCAGCAGGGTGGGGTCGACGGCAAACGCCCGTGCCAACGCCACGCGGCGGGCGAGGCCGAGGGACAATTCGCCGGGAAAATAGCGCAGATGCCCGGCGATGCCGAGATCGGTCGCGATGCGCACAAGATCCGCCTCGCGCGCCTGTGGCGCCGCCAACCGCAGATTGTCGAGCACGCTGCGCCAAGGCAGCAGACGCGGCTCTTGAAACACCATGCCGACCTTGGTGCCGGGCGGTAGGGTGACCGTGCCCTCGAAATCGCGATCGAGGCCGATGACGATGCGCAGCAGCGTAGTCTTGCCGTAGCCCGACGGGCCGACGAGCGCGTGGATCTTGCCCGCCGCCAGCGAGGTCGAAAAATCGCGCAGCACCTCGCGTACTTCGCCCGATGTGGTGCGGAACGCCTTGCGGGCTATTTTGATCTCAAGCTGTCTTGGGACGCCAACGGGAGACATGTTGCTCGAAGGGTTGCACGAGGAAAGTTTCGATCGCCAGCATGATGCCGACGAACGGAAGCGCATAGGCGAGAAGCAGCGCGACATCGAAGACTTGAAAGGCGGTGCCGATCTCGAAGCCCACTCCGTTCGAGCGGCCGAGAAGTTCGACGACGAGAACGATCTTCCAGACGATCGACAGCCCGGAACGCGTCGCGGCGGCGACGTAAGGCGCAAGCTGGGGAAGCAGCACGTGCCTGAGCCGCGTTTGCCACGGCATGGCGAAGACCGTCGCCATCTCCTCGAGGCCGGCGTCGAGCGAGCGGGCCCCCTCGCGGATCGTCACCGTCGCATTCGGCAATTTGTTGAGGGCGACGGCGAGGATCGCCGCAGTATCGGTCAGGCCGATCCAGATGTAGGCGAGCACGATGATGACCAACGCCGGCAGGTTCAAAAGGACGACGAGCCAGGGATCGCCGAGCCGGTCGAGCGTCACGCTGCGGCCCATGAGCACGCCGAACAAAGTGCCGAAGAACATCGCCAGCCCGAAGGAGATCACGACCCGCGCCAGGGTCACGCCGAGATTGAAGAACAGCGCGCCGGAGCGGGCTTCGCGCAGCATAACGTCGACGACGGCGAGCGGCTCGGGCAGCAGGCGGCTTGCCGCCAGCATCGAAGCCACCTGCCAAATCGCGATCAGCAGAAGGAGCGACAGGATTCTCAGAAGCACGTCAGTTTTCCGTCGCCTCTTTATAGAAAGTGCCGCTGTCGAGTTCGGATGCCGGCCCGACGAGTGTCGCCCCGCCGATCCGCGCGAGGACGAGGTAGAGCTTGCGCGCGTCCGCCTCTTCGGCCGCGATGGGCCTAACGTTGATGCCTTCGAGATAGCGCTCGCGATAGAGCGCGAGCGCCCGTGGATTCGACGTTCCGATAAGCGCGGCGAGCTTCTGCCACTCGGCGTCGGAATGCGCCAGGATGTCCTGCGCCTCCCGGGTCATTGCAAAGAAGCGGCGCAACACGTCGCGGTGCTGCTGCGCGAACGTTTCGTCAAAGACGTAGCCGAGCATCGCCACGCGTCCGGTCGCGCCGAGATCCTTTTCGACGTCGCCGATGCCGATCAGACGCCTGAAACCATGCAGTTCGAGATCGACGCAGAACGTCCAGAAGTTCAGGGTCGCATCGCTTTCGCCCTGCAGCGCTTTCTGCCAGAGCAGCGGCGGGGCGCCGTAGAGGATCGTCGATTGCGAGGCGAGATCGATCGAAGAGCGTTTGGCGAGCGCCTGCAGCAACAGCCAGCTTTTGTCGAGCGGGCCGCCGGCGACCGAGAGCTTCTTGCCTTTCAGATCGGCCAGGGACTTGATCGGCGAGCGGGCGGGCACCATAACCGCCCCTAGCGCGCTTGAATACGGATAGAATTGGAGCTTGCCGCCCAGGCTGCGCTCGCGCGAAACCCAGAGCCAATCCGACAGGATGATGTCCGCGGAGCCGCCCATGATGGCGATCTTTCCGGCATCGGTGGAGCCCAGTTCGGTGATCTGCAAGTCAAGCCCGGCTTTGCTATCGAGCCCGTGCTCTTTGATGACGGCAAGCTCCCAACTGAAGGTACCGCTCTTTTGCACTGCGATACGCAGCACATCCGCAGCCTGCGCTCGGCCGCCGCACAGGAGGCCCAAGGCGAGGCAAAACGCCGCAATCCCGAGGATCAGTCTGTGATGCATCGCAACCTCGGCTTTCAAAGGAAGGAATTCACGCATTTCAGAATCTCGCTGGCGCGCCGCAGGGATTGTCTTGGATCGGCCGATCGGGCTACACATCTGCGGGCGTACAATGACAAAGCCGATCGTCCGGAGTTTCGCGGGCGGCGAAGGCCGTCCTGGGAGAGGGGAAGGAAATCATGAGTTACAAAGGCATGGCCTTGCTGGCGAGCGGCATGCTCGCCTTGATGGTAGGGCCGGCGCTTGCAGCGGGCGATCCCGCCGCCGGCGAACAGATCTTCAAACACACCTGCATGCTTTGCCATCGCATCGGTCCGGGCGCGGCCAACTTCGTCGGTCCGGATCTGAATGGCATCGACGGCCGCACCATCGCTTCGGAACCGGGCTACGACTATTCCGCGGCCGACCAGGCGAAGAAAAAGGAAGGCTTCGTCTGGAACGAGCAGACTTTCGAGAAATATATCACCAATCCGCAAGCCGATATCCCCGGCACCAAGATGCTCTTCCCGGGTCTTCCCAAACAGAGCGATCGTGAGAACATCTGGGCCTATATTTCGCAATTCAAAGCGGACGGTTCCAAGAAGTAGACCGTCAGCGATTGCGGGGCGAACTTTCCGGTCGACGCGCTCGTCGCGTCGGCCTGACGCGCTGCCGGCGGCCATAAGTTGCATCTCGGCGCTCATTCCGCGGCTCCTGCGCCGCGGCGGATCAGCGTGCCGCGTGCCGGATCGTAGGCGAGGATCGCACCGGCCAGAAATATGATCGTACAGCCGATATCAACCTCCAGCGAGGTGAGATCGAGCTGTTCGTATAAGGCGAAGCGGACCAGTTCGACCGCATAGGTGAAGGGGTTGAGCCAGCAGATCGTGGCAAGCCAGGGGCTCTTCTCTTGCACTTCCCAGAGCGGATAGAGCGCGGAAGAGGCGAAGAACATCGGGAAAATGACGAAGTTCATGACTCCCGCAAAGTTTTCCAACTGCCGGATCAGCGACGACAGCACCATGCCGAGCGATCCGAGCATCAATCCGGAAAGAAACAGAGCCGGAAGAACCGTCACGTAGCCCCAAGGCGAATCCGGCGAGATTCCCCAGAAATAGGCGATCAACAGATAGGTATAGACCTGAAGAACGCCGACCGCCGCGCCGGCGAACAGTTTGCAGGTCAATAGATACCAGCGCGGGAACGGACTAACCAGCAAGGTGCGCATGTTGCCGGTCTCGCGATCGTAGACCATCGACAGCGACGACTGCATGCCGTTGAAGAGCTGGATCATCGCCATCAATCCCGGCGTGATATAGACGTCATACGTCACGTACGTCTGGTAGGGCGGAATGATGGAGATGCCGAGGACGGCGCGGAAACCCGAGGCGAAAATGAACAGCCACACCAGCGGCCGCACCAAGGCGGAAACGAATCGCCCGCGCTGATGCACAAAGCGCAAAGACTCGCGCCATACGATTCCTTGCAATGCAATCGCATATTGCACCAGGCCGAAACCTTTGCGCGGGAGCCGCGCCGCGGCAATACTGGTCATTGATCGGCCTCCGCACGAATTTCGGCGCCAGTGACCTTGACGAAGGCCGTGCGCATGTCGGGGGCGCCGGTGCGCGCCAGGATCTCGGTAGCAAGACCTTTCTCGCGGACCTTGCCTTCATGCAGGATCACGACCGAGTCGGTCTTGGCGATCTCATCGATCAAATGGGTCGTCCAAAGCACGCCGATGCCTTCGCTGGCGACCAGGCCGCGCACTTGCGCGATAATGTCGGCACGCGCCTTCACGTCGAGCCCGACGGTCGCCTCGTCGAGCAGCAACAGTTCGGGGCGATGCAGGAACGCCCTGGCGATTTCGACGCGCCGGATCATGCCGCCGGAAAGATTGCGCACGCGATCG
>JASHSW010000194.1 GCA_030038595.1 Methylovirgula sp. | reverse complement strand
AGCGTCGGAATGAGCGAGACAAGATTGGCGTTGCCGCAGCGCTCGCCAAGCCCGTTAAGCGTCCCTTGGATCTGCCGCACACCGGCTTGCACCGCGGCAAGCGAATTGGCGACCGCGTTCTCGGTATCGTTATGGGCATGAATGCCGAGATTCTCGCCGGGGATATGTTTTGTCACTTCGCCCACGATGTGCGCGACTTCGTGCGGCAAGGTTCCGCCGTTCGTGTCGCAAAGCACGATCCAGCGGGCTCCGGACCGATGCGCCGTCTTGGCGACGTCGAGGGCGTAGGAAGGGTTCGCCTTATAGCCGTCGAAGAAATGCTCGCAGTCGAGCATCGTCTCGCGCCCGTGCGCCCGCGCTGCTTGGATCGACTGGGCGATGCCGTCGAGATTTTCCTCAAGTGTCGTCTGTAGCGCCACATGCACATGGAAGTCCCAGGCCTTGGCAACGAAACAGATCGCGTCGGCATCGGCCTGGAACAAAGCGGCGAGGCCGGGATCGTTGGCGGCCGAGCGGCCGACGCGGCGGATCATGCCGAAGGCGGCGAAGCGGGCATGTTTCAGCGGCGGCTTCTTGGCGAAAAATTCCGTATCGAGCGGATTGGCGCCCGGATAGCCGCCTTCGATGTAATCGAGGCCGAGCGCATCGAGCAGAGCGGCGATGCGGCGCTTGTCCTCGAGCGAGAAGTCGACGCCGGTGGTCTGCGCACCGTCGCGCAGCGTCGTGTCGTAGAGGGTGAGGCGGGCGCGGCTCATCGCTTCACCTCCCAGCTCGTCGTCCCGTCTTTGTTGTCCTTCAACGCGATTCCCATCGCATCGAGTTCGTTGCGGATGCGGTCGGACTCGGTCCAATTTCTTGCGGCGCGAGCTTGCAGACGCGCTTCAATCAAGGTTTCAACCTGCTTTTTGTCGAACAAAAGCGGTGCGGCTTGCCAGTCTTGCAGGCTTTTGACGAACAGCCCCAGAAGATGCCCGCAGGACGCAAGCCGCGTACCGGCAAGCGCGACTTGCTCGGAAGCCTCGCGATGGAGCCGACGCAGCGCGGTGATCGCATCGGGCGTATTGAGATCGTCCTCCAGCGCCGCCATGAAATCCGGCGCCAGCATTGCGGACGAGGCTGCGAATTGCTTGGCAAGCGGATACCAGCGATCGAGTTCACGTTGGCTTTCGCGCAAGCCGGCGAGCGTCCAATCGATCGGCTGACGATAATGCGTCTTGAGCATGTTGAAGCGAATGACCTCGCCCGGCCAATCTTTCAGCGCCTCGTGAATCGTCACGAAATTTCCCAGGCTCTTCGCCATTTTCTCGCCTTCGACCTGCAGGAAGCCGTTGTGCAGCCAATAATTGGCCATCGCGTCGTGGCCGAACGCCGAGCAGGTCTGGGCGATTTCGTTCTCATGATGCGGGAAGACGAGATCGATGCCGCCGCCGTGGATGTCGAAGACCTCGCCCAAATATTCCCAGCTCATCGCCGAACATTCGAGATGCCAGCCGGGCCGGCCGCGTCCCCAAGGACTTTCCCAGCCGGGCTCGTCGGGTGCCGAGGGCTTCCACAGGACGAAGTCCATCGGCCCCTTCTTGTAGGGCGCGACTTCGACGCGGGCCCCGGCAATCATCTCGTCGAGCGAGCGCCGCGATAATTTGCCGTACTCCGGCATCGAGGGCACGTTGAAGAGTACGTGGCCGTCGGCAGGGTAGGCGTGGCCTGCCGCGAGCAGCCGTTCGACGATCTCGATCATCGCGGCAATATGTTCGGTGGCGCGCGGCTGCGCCGTCGGCTCCAGACAGCCGAGCGCCTTGGCGTCGGCCTGGAAAATCGCGTTGGTCTCTTCCGTCAGTTCACGGATCGAGACACCGCGCTCGGCGGCGCGCGCATTGATTTTGTCGTCGACGTCGGTGATGTTGCGCACATAAGTGACGTGCTCGGCGCCGTAGATCTCGCGCAGCAGCCGGAACAGCACGTCGAAGACGATCAGCGGACGGGCGTTGCCGATATGCGCGTAGTCGTAGACCGTCGGCCCGCAGACATACATGCGCACGTTGCCGGGATCGATCGGGACGAACTCCTGCTTGCGGCGCGTCAACGTATTGTAGAGTTGCAAGGCCATAGAATCCCTTCGCCTCGAACTGGCCCTGGCGTCGGATCGGAACTCTTGACGGAGACGAGACGGCTCAGGCCAGCGCGAACGCTAGCCGATAATAATCCGGCCGATGCGGATGAAGCACGTCATATCCAGACCATGCGCGAGAACCCGCACAGGGTCAAGCACTTCGCGGCGCAATCGCGACGCCTCCAGCTTAACGCTTTCTTAGCGGCGCAAACGCACAATCCGAAGCGGATCGCGTGGCGGCTTTGCGGCGAAACAACACCGATTTAGCGCCGCGATTCTCTCAGTTCGGTCTGAAAAGCGCTTCCAGATCAAAGGGCTCCGCGGACCTGCGATCGTTGCGGGCGATCATTCGGGGGATTTTATGGCGTCCATCGCATGCAACTGTCGCAGACTCCTGCACTTCGTTCTCGCAATCCTCATCGGTCTCATCGCCTTGTCCGCGCTTGAGGACAAAGTGTCGGCCCAGCCGACGCATACGTTCGTCATCCCAGTCGATGACGGCTACGGGCTGAACGACTGCATCGGAAAGGATCGGTCTTGTGCCGAAGTGGTCGCCGCCGCCTGGTGCGAGGCGCACGGTTATGCCGAGCCGATCGTCTTCGGTCGCGCCGGCGACATCGTCACGGGCGCCATCGGCGCGGCACCGCAGCCGGCACCTATCGATCCCGACTCCTTCATCGTCACCTGCAAAGAATAGATCAGAGCCCAATCGCGGTACCGGCAAGCCCCGCGCAGAAGAGGAGGCCGGCATCGCGGTTGGAGCGAAACAGCCGCAGCGCCAGATCGGGATCGGTGGGATCGAGCTTAATCACCTGCCAGAAGAGATGTGCCCCCATGCCGAGGAGGCCGACGAT
>JASHSW010000193.1 GCA_030038595.1 Methylovirgula sp. | reverse complement strand
TGCAAATCCAGGAAGCCCAACACCAGCGATCCGGCGAGGCCGAACAGCGAGGAGGTGAAAGAGATGCTCATGCCGGCGAGCGGCGCGGCGAGCCCGTTTTTCAGGTTCTCAAACATGACCGCGGCATCGTTGCCGGCGCCCATCGAGCGGATTACCTCGCCGATCGAGCCGACGGTGGCGAGCAGCCCCCAGAACGTACCGAGCAGGCCGAGAAAAATGAGCAGCCCAGTGAGATAGCGCGCCGTATCGCGCGCGTCGTCGAGCCGCGCGCCGATCGAATCGAGAAGCGCCCGTAAGGTCAAGGTTGAGATCACCGTGCCGGGCGGACGGGAGACGAGCAGCCTCGCCAACGGGGCCAGCAGGACCGGAGGCTTCACCCGGTCGGAATCGGCGCCCGCCAACGAGTTCACCCAACGCGCTTCGCGGAAGAGCCGGATCACCTGCCGTAGCGTGAGTACGATGCCGACCGCGAGGACAAAGAAAATCAGGCTGTTGAGGCCGGGATTGGCCATGAAGGCGATGTGAATCTGCTTATGCAGAATGAGCGCGACAAAGCCGACGAGGATCAGAAAGACCACCATCCGCAGCAGATAGAGGCGGGGCAAGGAGAGCTTATAGGGGTCGCTGTCGGCCGCCATGGGTCATTCCACTTTGCCTTCGCTTGCCGCCGCATGCCGGCGCCGGACCCGCCGAACTGTCCAGCGGCAGCCGATTTCTAGCACGGATCGAGGTCATCCGGCAGAGCGAATGAGGGCCAATAGTTGCGAATGTATGTTCTCGTTGCCGGCGCAAACGGAGCCCTTGGCGAGGATATCCGAGCCGCCGTCGGCGTCGGTCACGAAACCGCCCGCCTCTCGAACGATCAAGATCCCCGCCGCGAGATCCCACGGCTTCAGGCCGCGCTCCCAAAACCCGTCGTAGGCGCCGGCTGCCACGAAACACAGATCGAGCGCCGCCGCGCCGAGCCGGCGCAGGTTTGCGGCGCACTCCATCACGGCGGAAAGCTCCGCCTTAAAGCGCGCATGGCCGGCTTTGCCGAGATGCGGAATGGCGCAGCCGACGAGTGCTTCGCCGAGTTCGCGTCGCGCCGCGACGCGCAGACGGCGGTTGTTGAGATAGGCGCCTTGGCCCTTCTCGGCGATATACAGCGCCTCAAGCGCCGGATTGTAGACAAGACCGGCGACGATCTGATCGTCGCGCGCCAGTCCGATCGAGATCCCGAAAATCGGCAAGCCGTGCAGGAAATTCGCGGTCCCGTCGAGCGGATCGACGTACCAAACGTGGCTCTTGTCGGAGCCTTCGACGATGCCCGACTCCTCCATGACGAATCCGTAGCCGGGACGGGCCTTCGACAGTTCCTCGAAAAGGATCTTCTCGGCCTTGTGATCGGCGGCGGAGACGAAATCGCCGGGTCCCTTCACCGAGACCTGAAGATTCTCGACTTCGCCAAAATCGCGCTTGAGCGCCCGGCCGGCCTTCAACGCTGCGGCGGTCATCACGTTCATGAGCGCGGAGCGGATCATCTTGGGTCCCCAATGGCGCCGGCCTCTAAGCCGCAGCGATAAGCCTTGTATGAGAAGCAAAGGCAAGTGGGGATCAACATCTCTCCCCCCGCATGCGGGAAGATGGAGTCAGATCCCGCCCATCTTGCAGATCAGCTTCCATTCCGCACCGGTCACCGGCTGCACGGAAAGGCGGGAATTGTTGGCGAGCACCATGTCTTTCAAGCGTGGCTCGGCTTTGATCGCCGCGAGCCCAACCGGCTTCTTCAGGTTCTTCTCGGCGCGCACATCGACCATGCCGAATGTGCCCGTCTTGTCGGTCGGATCGGGATAATAAGGTTTGGTGATCGTGACGATGCCGACGATCTCCTTGCCTTCGTTCGAGTGATAGAAGAAAGCCTCGTCGCCGACTTTCATTGCCATCAGGTTCAGCTTGGCGGAATGGTTGCGCACGCCGTTCCACGCCGTACCTTTCGCGCCGGCCTCGATCTGCTGGCGCCAGGACCAACTGTCCGGCTCGCTCTTCAACAGCCAATAAGCCATCCCTACCCTTCGTCACGATCAAAAAAGCGGGCGCCATGGCGAGGAGCGAAACGACGAAGCAACCCGGAGCGGCGCGCGACTCGATTGCTTCGCTTCGCTCGCAATGACGGCAACCGGAATATAGTCTCAATCATAAAGATGGACGCTGCTATTTTCAGCCGAGACTTCCGGTTTCGGCGGCCGCGCCAAGAGCGCCTCGATCGCCGCGCCGATTTCGATGCGCTCGGAGAGTACCGCCTCGACCGCCGCCGAGATCGGCATTTCGACCGATTTCTGCCGCGCAAGGTCGAGGAGAATCCCGCAGGTATACACGCCTTCGGTGAGCCTGCCGTCGGCACTCGCTGCGGCGACGCTCGCCCCGCGCCCCAGCGCGAAGCCCAACGAGAAATTTCGCGACTGCGCCGAGCTGCAGGTCAAGACCAAGTCGCCGAGGCCCGAAAGCCCGGCGAGCGTCGCCGGATCCGCACCGAAGGCACGCCCGAACCGCGAAAGCTCGGCGAAGCCGCGGGCAATCAACGCCGCTCCGGCGCTCGCGCCAAGGCCGCGGCCCGCCGCGATGCCGCTGGCGATCGCCAGTACGTTCTTGGCGGCTCCGCCGATTTCGACGCCGCGGACATCGCGCGCATAATAGAGCCGAAACCAAGGTGCGGCGAGCGTCGCTGCAAGCGCCGCGGCGCGCTCGGTGCTCTCCGCGGCAAGCGCCACGGCCGTCGGCAGGCCCTTGGCGACATCGGCCGCAAAGCTCGGCCCCGAGAGCACGGCGGCCGGATTTGCCGGCAGGATCTCGGCGATAACCTCGCTCGGAAAGAGGCCGCTCGTCCGTTCGATCCCTTTCGCGCCGACGACGATGGGGACGCCAGGCGCGACAGACCCTGCCAGAGCCTCGCACACTGGGCGCAGCGCCTGCGTCGGCACCGTGAGAAAAACAATGTCGGTCGCAGCCGTTTCGGCGAGCGACGCGGTCGGCTTGACGTTTAAGGCGAGCGGCACGCCGGGAAGGCGGCGCGCGTTGACCCCCGTTGCGCGCATTTCGGCGGCATGGTCCGTATCGCGCGCCCAGAGGATAACGGCGGCGCCGTTGCGGGCCGCGAGATTGGCCAGCGCCGTCCCCCAGGCTCCCGCTCCCAAAACCGCGATCTTGCGCTGCGCCATTCCCTTCTCCTCGATACGACGCGTTGTCGGCCGCCTGTTCGGCGGAGAATCCGGCTACAATCCGCCGCTGTCGCCTCACGTCTGCGTGTCGAGAACTTCTATGCCTTGCCGTGATGAGCGGCCTCTCCCTCCGCGTCGAGCGGCCATCTTGGGCGCGCCGCGAAGGTCATATCGTCGCTAAGGCCGAGTGTCAGCCTTTCGATGCCCGCCCAGGCGATCATCGTTCCGTTGTCCGTACACAGCGGAATCGGCGGCACGACGAGCCGCAATCCCGCCTCGCCGCAGAAACGCATCAGCGCGCGGCGGATCGCATTGTTCGCGGCGACGCCACCGGCGACCACCATCGTCTGGCACGGCCCGACCCGGTCGCCGAAGACCCGCAACCCGGCGCGCAACCGATCGGCGAGCGTATCGATCACTGCGGCTTGGAACGACGCGCAGAGATCGGCTACGTCGGCGGAGGTCAGGGGCGCGATCCGCTCGGCTTCGAGCCGCACTGCGGTCTTCAGCCCCGAGAAGGAAAAATCGGGCTTCTCGCGGCCGAGCATCGGACGCGGCAGATCGAAACGCGCCGGATTGCCTTTCAACGCTTCGCGCTCGACGAACGGACCGCCCGGATACCCGAGCCCGAGCACCTTGGCGATCTTGTCGAACGCTTCGCCGACCGCATCGTCGACGGTTGCGCCGAGGCGCAGGTAGTTGCCGACTCCTTTGACCGCCACGAGCTGCGTATGGCCGCCCGACACCAAGAGTAGAAGATAGGGAAAATCGAGGCCGCCCGAGAGCCGCGCCGTCAGCGCATGCGCTTCGAGATGGTTGACGGCGATGAACGGCTTGCGCGCCGCGAGCGCCAGGGCTTTCGCGGTGGTGAGCCCAATGACGACGCCGCCGATGAGTCCCGGCCCCGCCGCCGCGGCAATGCCGTCGAGATCGGCGAGCCTGCACCCGGCGGCTTCGAAGGCGCGCACGATCAGTCGGTCGATCACCTCGATATGGGCGCGCGCCGCGAGTTCCGGCACGACGCCGCCATAGGTCTGATGTTCGGCGATCTGGCTCATCACCTCGTCGGCGAGAACCTCGCCGCCACCCTCCGGTTTCAGCCGGACGATCGCCGCCGCCGTCTCGTCGCAGGTCGTTTCGATGCCAAGCACGCGCATGGGCCAGCCATTCTATCAATTTGCGCAGCGAAGATTTGCCTGCGGAGCCTGCGCTAGATAGGCATATCGGTAACGCTCTCCACGTAGCGGGAGAGCGAGATTTAGGTACCGAGCCTATTGTAAAGCGGGATGGGGCAGAAACCACAAGGAAATCAGCAATTCCCTCTTTCTATTCACCATCCGGAACGGGCCCGCGGCTAAGGATCGGGACGCGCGGCAGCCCGTTGGCGCTGGCGCAAGCCGAGGCCGTCGAGGGACGCTTGGCCGGCGCACATGGCGGCGTCGCCTTCGAGCTCGTCTGCGTCAAGACCAGCGGCGATCTGATCCAAGATCGCCCCTTGCGCGAAGCGGGAGGCAAGGGCCTCTTCACCAAGGAGCTCGATCTCGCGCTGGAGCGCGGCGAGATCGATATCGCCGTGCATTCCGCCAAGGACCTGCCGACGATTCTGCCTGCCGGAATTGAGATCGTCGGCTACCTGCCGCGCGAGGACGCCCGCGACGTTTGGATTTCGGCGAAGGCGCCCGACCCGCGCGCCCTTGCCGAGGGCGGCGTGGTCGGCACCGCGTCGCTGCGGCGCGGCGCGCTGTTGAAACGGCTGCGGCCGGATCTGGCGCTCGCGCCGCTGCGCGGCAACGTCGAGACGCGGCTGGCAAAGCTGGCGCGCGGCGAAATCGACGCGACGATCCTCGCGCTCGCCGGGCTGCAACGGCTCGGCCTCGTGCACAAAGCAACGAAGGTGCTCGATTGGGCGGAGTTCGTCCCCGCCGTCGGGCAAGGCGCGATCGGCATTACGATGCGGCGTGGCGAGGCCGCGGTGGCGGATCTGCTTCGCCCAATTCTCGATCCCGCGACCGGCGTGGCGCTCGGCTGCGAGCGCGCTTTGCTGCGGGTTCTCGACGGTTCCTGCCGCACGCCGATCGGCGGTCACGCGCGTCTCGAAGGCGCGGCGCTCACCATCCATGCGATCGTGTTGCGGCCGGACGGAACGCAGTTTTATGAAACGCGTCTGCGCGGGCCTGCAGCGGATTTTGAAGCGCTCGGCGAGGCAGCGGCACGCGAGCTGCTCGCCCGCGCCCCGCCGGATTTTCTTGAAAGGTAGCCGATGTTCGTCTTGCTTACGCGGCCCTTGGACGAAGCGATGCGCACCGCCGAGAAGCTTAAGGCTCTGGGCCACACGGCGGTGCTTTCGCCGGTGATCGACATCGTGCCGACCGGCGCCACCTGGCCGCGCGGCGTCGTCGACGCCGTGGTCGCCACCAGCGCGCGGGCCTTCCAATGTCTCGATGTCGCGCCGGATTGGCCGTTGCCGGAAGCGTGTCGTCTCTATCCGCTCTTCGTCGTCGGCGCCAAGACGGCGGAGGCGGCCCGCGCCCGCGGCTTCGAAGGCGTTGCGCGGATCACAATGGATGCGAAGGCGCTTTGCTCCGTAATCCGCGAAAGCTTCGAACCGCCGGCGCGGGTTCTCTATCTCGCCGGCCGCGACCGCAAGAGCGATCTCGAGACGTGTTGCAAGAAGGCCGGCATTGCCCTTGATGCCGTCGAAACCTACGCTGCACAATCGGCTCCGCATTTGTCGCATGAGGCGGTTCGGTTCGCCGACGACGGCATTATTGGCGCCGTGCTGCATTTTTCCCGGCGCAGCGCGGAAATTTTCCTGCGGCTTGCGGCGGAGGCGCGTTTCGATCCGGCGCCGCTCATTCACGTCGCAATTTCCGAAGATGCGGCGGCGCCCCTGGCTGCTCTGCCAAAGGTCGTCGTCGTGCAGGAGCCGAGCGAAGACGCAATTCTCGCCTTGTTCAAGGCGCCATCCTCGGGGACCTGAGCGATGCTTTGCCGAAGAGGCGCCTGCATGGCGAACC
>JASHSW010000192.1 GCA_030038595.1 Methylovirgula sp. | reverse complement strand
AGGAACAAACATGGCGAAGAGAGCAAAGCGACGCATCAGCAGACCTTGGACCAAGGACGACTTCCGCAGTCTCAAGGCACATTCGAAGGCCAGGACGCCGGTCGTCAAGATTTCCAAGGCGATGAAGCGCACGCCCGGCGCGCTCCGGCAGAAGGCGTTGCGGCTCGGCATTCCGCTCGGCCATCGGCGCTGAGCCGATCGGCGCTCGTGCTCTTGTGTCGCCGGCGAAGTTCTCGTGGGCATTCGACGAGGCGCGCCGTCTTCACGTATCGAGGCTGGAACAAAGGGGAGCGTCATGGCTGCAACCCTCGCCGAACTCGACGAACGGATCGCCGCGGTGCGCGAAAACATCCGTGAACTCACCGAACAGGCCGCCGCCTATTCGGGAGCCGAGGACGACGCGCGCGCAGCCGAGCGCATCGCCGAGCAAGAAGAACTCCTCGCCGCGCTTCTGAAAGAACGGCAGATGCTGACGGGATAGGCGGGGTGAAGGCGGCGAATGGCGGCTATCGGTTCAGGATCCAAAAGAGGAGCGAGAGCACGACGCTGACGAGAATGCACGTCGTGATCGGCACATAGACGCTGAAATTGCCGCGCTGAATCCAAATGTCGCCCGGAAGCCGACCCAGCCCCAGTCGCGCGAGCCACGGCCAGAGAACGCCGGCCGTCGCGATAGCCAATCCGACGACGATCAAGATGCGGGACATCAATCCCCCTTCAGCACCATGTCGTCGCGATGGAGGATCGCGGCGCGGCCCGGCGTTCCCAGCACCGCCTCGATATCGCGCGAATTGCGCCCGGCGATTTTTACCGCGTCCTCGGCATCGTAATTGACAAGCCCGCGGCCGATCTCGATGCCGCGCTCGTCGCGGATCAGCACGCAGTCGCCGCGCGCGAAATTGCCTTCGACCTTTTTCACGCCGGCTGGCAAAAGGCTCTTGCCCGATTGGATGGCGCTGAGCGCGCCGGCGTCGATCGTTAGCGCGCCGCGCGCTTCGAGCGAGCCGGCGATCCATTTCTTGCGCGCCGTGATCGGGTTCGAGCCGGTCAGAAACCAGGTGCAGGGCGCGCCGTCGCGGATGCGCGAGACCGGATGCGGCACGCGGCCGTCGGCGATCGCCATATGCGTGCCGCCGGTCGTAGCGATCTTGGCGGCCTCGATCTTGGTGCGCATGCCGCCGCGCGACAGGCCGGAGCCGGCGCCGCCCGCCATGGCCTCGATCTCCGGGGTGATCTTGGCGACCACCGGGATGAGCTCGGCATAGGGGTCGTCCGCCGGCGGGGCGGTGTAAAGCCCGGCGACGTCGGAAAGCAGGATCAGCAAATCGGCCGAGGCCATGGTGGCGACGCGCGCCGCGAGCCGGTCGTTGTCGCCATAGCGGATCTCGGCCGTCGCCACGCTGTCGTTTTCGTTGATGACGGGGACGGCGCGCAAATCGATGAGCCGTTCGATGGTGGCGCGGGCATTGAGATAGCGGCGGCGCTCCTCGGTGTCGGCGAAGGTGATAAGGATCTGGCCGGCGCTGAGCCGCCGCCCGCCGAGCGCCTCCGACCAGGTGCGCGCCAGAGCGATCTGCCCGACGGCGGCCGCCGCCTGGCTGTCCTCGAGTTTGAGCGGACCCGGCGCGAGGCCGAGCACGCTGCGTCCCAGCGCGATCGCCCCGGAGGAGACGATCAATACGTCGGCGCCGTCGCGATGCAAGGCGGCGACGTCGTCGGCAAGCGTCGCGAGCCAGTCGCGCTTTACCGCGCCGTGCGCCGGATCGACGAGCAGCGAGGAGCCGACCTTGATCATGATGCGGCGGAATCGAGAGAGGCGGGGCGTTGCCGCACCCGGCGCGGCGCTCACGGCAACCACTCCGGCTCGCGTGCCGCCTCCGGGGCGCGCTGGGCGTCGATCTCAGCGAGCAAAGCGCGCAGCACCTGGTCGAGATTTTCGCGCCGGAGCGCGGAGATGCAAAACGGCTTGCGGCCGGCGGCGCGTTCGAGGCGGCGCATCTGCGTCTTCAACGTCGCGGCATCGACCGCGTCGATCTTGGAGAGCGCGACGATTTCGGGCTTTGCCGCCAAATCCGCCCCGTAGGCATCGAGCTCGCCGCGCACGGTGCGGTAGGCTTGCCCTGCGTCGGGGCCGCCCGCATCGATGAGATGCAGCAGCGCGCGGCAGCGCTCGACATGGCCGAGGAAACGGTCGCCGAGACCCGAGCCTTCGTGGGCGCCTTCGATGAGTCCGGGAATGTCGGCGAGTACGAATTCGCGTTCGTTACAGGCGACGACGCCGAGCTGCGGGCGCAAGGTGGTGAACGGATAATCGGCGATCTTCGGCCGTGCCGCGGAGACGGTCGCCAGAAACGTCGATTTGCCGGCGTTGGGCAGGCCGATGATCCCCGCGTCGGCGATGAGTTTCAGGCGCAGCGTCAGCACGCGCTCTTCGGCCGGCTCGCCGGGGTTGGCACGGCGCGGCGCCCGGTTCGTGGACGTCTTGAAGTGCGCGTTGCCGAAGCCGCCGTTGCCGCCGCGCAGCAGCCGCACGCTTTGCCCGACTTCGGTCAGATCGGCGAGCAGCGTTTCATCCTCGAAGATCTGCGTGCCGACCGGCACT
>JASHSW010000191.1 GCA_030038595.1 Methylovirgula sp. | reverse complement strand
TTGTCGGCCGCGCTGGAGCGCCGCGACGAAAGCAAGTAAGTTATTGAAATAACTGGCGCTCCCTAGGGGACTCGAACCCCTGTTTTCGCCGTGAGAGGGCGACGTCCTGGGCCGCTAGACGAAGGGAGCAGCGCCCCGGCGTTCTATAGCGGCAACCTACGCCCGGCAAGCCGGCGCCGTTCAGGTCCCGACGTGATCGCGCCTGGCGATCTTTTCGGCCGTCTCCGCATCGGTCTGCGCCGCAGACGCGCGCAGGCCCGCCTGCTCCGGCGTTTCAGCGCCGCTCGATTCGGAGCCGGTGCGCGACAGCCGCAGAATAGTCCCGCCGTTGTCTTGGCGCGGCTTCTCTTCGCCGTCCGGCCTCTTTTGGCGCGCCGCGCGTTGTGCCGCCAAATCCACTTCGAGCGTTTCGCAGCGCCTTCGCGCCACGTCGAGCGCCCCCCGCAGGGCCGCATATTCGGATTGCAAACTCTCGTATCTTTCGGCAAACGCGAGTTCGGCGCTGCGCGCCTTGGCGATCTGCGCGCGGATTTTCTGTTCGCGGCGTCCGGCGTCTTCGGCGGCGGCGGCGCGGACGCTGACTTCGGCGTTCAAGGCACGAAGCTGCGTTTGATCCTCGTCGTGCCGGGCGCGCAAAGTTTCGAGCTGCTCCGAGAGCTGTGCGGCACGCGCGGTTTCCGATTCGAGCCTCTTCTGCAACGATGCGTAATTGGCGTCGCTGAATTCGAGATCGCGTTTGGCAAGCGCCAGCGCGTCGCTGAGTTTGTTGGCCTGCGCGGTGCGCTCGGCGAAGCGCTTTTCCGCGTCGACGAGCAATCGGCTCACATCGCCGAGGCGCAGTTCCAATGCAATCGCCCGGGCATCGGCGGCGGCGTGGCTGGCAAGCCGCTCTTCCGCCAGTTTTGTCATCACCGCGTGCGCCTGACCGAGTTCGATCCATTCGTCCAGTCTGCGCCCGGCAAGGCCGGCGGCGTCGTAGAGCTCCTTGGTCGTGGCGCCGAGCTCGGCATGTACTTGGGCGAGGGCGGCTTCGGTTTGGGCAAGCGCCGCAGCATATTCGCGATTTTCCTCGGCGCGACGGGCAAGATCGTCGTTCAGTGCGCTGATTTCGGCGGCGCGCCGCCCCAATTCGCTGCGGTCGGCGGCATGGGCGCGGGTAACCTCCGCCATGCGCAGTTCCAGCCGGCGCTGTCCGACCGCGAATTCGGCCCGAAGCTGATCCCGTTCGGCAAGGATTTCCTGAACGGAAAGCGGCACTTGCATCTCGAGCCGGCGACGCGTCAGCCGGTTCGCCCGCCGCCAAAAGGCAGGCGCGAAGGCAAGCGCGACGAGTCCCGCGAACAGGAACCCGAGCGCGAAGATCATCAATTGCTCGATCACGCGGCTCTGCTCATCCGGTACTTTCGCCGGCAACTATGGCATTTAAGCACGCTGAGAGCAAAATTCTGTGTAGCGGGATAGATTTGCCTCAGGCCGCCGTCAAAACGGGTTCCAGGTGGGGCGCGACGTAAACTTCAAATAGCCGAGATTGAGGCCGAGGCGCGCCCCAACCCCCGAACGGATGGGAACAACCACAATATTGTTCGCCGCTAGCGCCGTCATCCCAAATCCGCCCACGAAATAGGCAGAGCCGTCGACGCCGCCGAAGCGGCGGAAGACCGCGCCGACCGAAGGCAAGCCATAGACCAGCATCATGGTGCGGTCGCCGTCGGCACCGGCGTCGAAGCCGAGCGACGGCCCTTGCCAGAAGACTTTGCGGTCGCCGGCGTTGCGCGTGTAAATCATGCCCTCGCCGTAGCGCAGCCCGCCGATGAAGGCGCCGCTCGCCTCCTGGCCGAGAATATAGCCGTTCGGCTGGCCCCAGCGCCGGGTTGCGGCTTGGACGATCTCGGCGAGCCCTCGCGAGATGGTCCCGAAGAAGTGATGGCCGGCGCGGATCAGCTCGTCGCCGCTGAACTGGCTCGGCTGCTGTTCGGTGGTGGCAAGCGCGGCGCCCGGCCAGGCGGCACCCGCCGCCGCGGCGGCGAGCGCCAGCCGCACTGCAATCTCTCGACGCGAATATGCGCGCATCAACGCCTCCGGATTTCGCGCGTGTTGAACCGCGAGTCTCGGCGCCTATGGTTAAGGGAAGATTACGCCAATCTTGCGCCGAGATGGGCCGGCACGGCGGCGCGGTCGCCCCAGGCGACGAAGGAGCCGTTCATGAACTTGCTCGACGTTTTGCCGTAGCGCAGCGGCTGGCCGTCACGGCCAAGCACGATGCCGCCGGCGGCGCGCAGAACCGCATCGCCGGCCGCGGTGTCCCATTCCATGGTCGCTCCGAAACGCGGATAGATGTCGGCCGAGCCGTCGGCGATCGCGCAGAATTTCAGCGAAGAGCCGATCATCCGGCGTTCTTTCACCGGCAATTTGGCAAGGAACGTCGAAGTCCGCGGATCGGTATGCGACCAGCTCGTCAGCGCGATGAGACCGTCGGCATCGGGACGGCGAATATGGATCGGCCGGCGCCGTTCGGGCGGCGGCAATTTGGCTCCTGGCGAAATCGGAAAGGAAACCGGCGCTGCGCCTGCCATCCAGAGCCGTTCGAGCGCCGGCGCGTAGACGGCACCGGCCTTCGGCTCGCCCCCTACGACCAGCCCGATGTTGACGGTAAACTCCCCCTTGCCGGCGAGAAATTCGCGCGTTCCGTCGACCGGATCGACGAGGATGAAGGCCTCGCCCAGCCGCGCCGTGGCGAAATTGGCAGATTCTTCGGAGATCACCGGCAGATCGGGAAGCCGTGTGGCGAGACCCTCCAGAATGACCGCCTCGCCGGCTACATCGGCATCGCAGACCGGACTCTTGTCGGCCTTCGCATGCACGTGGCTCTCATTTTTGTAGAAGCCCATGACGGCCGCTCCGGCAACGACCGCAAGCTCCGCGAAAATTTCCGCGATGGCCTCGTAATCTAGGCTGAGGCGATGGGGCTTTTCACTGACTTTGACAGGCATGGGATTCCAGCGACGCGGCCGGCGTCCTGCATGCGGCAATTCAGGGTTTGTTGCAAGTCTCGCGTCGCGGCCCGGCGCCAGTTTGCAAATGTCCAGAGTGAAATGTAACCAGAATGCGGCGATGATTCCTCCGTGATTCGGCGCGTCTTAAGAACTTCTTTGTAGAATTTCCGGGTCGGCGTGTGCTGCATTGCAGCGAGTCGCATTTGCCGCAGCTCCAGCTGGCCCGGAATCTATCCGGGCTCGCGCGGTGCGCTTTCGATCGGCCGAAAGGGGTAGAACATGACGGATTTTGCGCTTGGTCCTCTCGATCTCGCAGCGCTTTTATGCTCGCGGGTTTGTCACGACGTCATCAGTCCGGTGGGGGCGATCGTCAATGGGCTCGAAGTGCTCGACGAAGAAAAAGACGCCGAAATGCGCGGCTTTGCGCTCGATCTCGTCAAGAAGAGCGCACGCACCGCTTCGGCGCGCCTTCAGTTCAGCCGGCTTGCATTCGGCGCGGCGGGCTCGGCGGGCGCCGCGATCGACACAGGCGATGCGGAGCAAGTCGCGCGCGGTCTGTTTGCCGACGAACGTACTCGGCTCGAATGGGACGTGCCGCGCGTTTTGATGCCGAAGGATAAAGTAAAGCTCGTCTTAAACCTCTGCCTGATCGCCGCCGCGGCGATCCCGCGCGGCGGGATCATTTCGGTGAAGGTCAGCGGGGCCGAAACGATCACCCGTATCGAAGTGGAAGCAAAGGGCGCAAACGCGCGACTTGCCAGCCACGTGCCGCAACTTCTCGCCGGCACGCCGGACGACGATCGCATCGACGCGCAGGGAATCCAGGCCTACTACACCGGGCTTATCGCGCGCGCCGCGAAACTGACGTTGAACGTCGCGGCCAGCGCCGATTTGGTACGGCTCGAAGCCTGTCCAGCGACCGCGGGCGCGCTCGCTTCGGCGTGATCGAGCCGTTCGGCTAAAGGTTCAAATCGTTCGCTTTTTCCAAAATTCTTAACGGCTTTCGGTTCAAGGCTCCTTAACGGATCGGCGCGATAGTCCGGGCCGGGTGCGACCGTCGCAACGGTCGCCCGGGCGGAGCCATGGACGAACTACTCAACGATTTCCTGGCCGAGACGAGCGAGCACATCGATGCGGCCGGCGAACAGCTTGTTCTGTTCGAGCGCGACCCTTCGAATGGCGGTGCGATCGGCAAAATCTTCCGCCTATTCCATACGATCAAGGGAACCTGCGGTTTCCTCGGCTTGACGCGTCTCGAACAGCTGACCCACGTCACCGAATCGTTAATCGGCAGGTTGCGGGACGGCGCTCCGGCAACGCCGGAAACGGTATCGCTCATCCTGACCACCGTCGATCGGGTAAAGTTCATTCTGGCTTGGCTTGCAAATACCGCTTCCGAACCGGAGGGCGACGACAATGCCTTGATTGAGGCGTTACAGGCCAACCTCAATTCCTCCGCATCGCCGCCCGCCGAAGCTACCGAGGAAGTGCCGGCCCCAACCGCGCCGGCGGCTTCGGCGGAAACGGCGCCCTTGGCGGAAACGGCGACGGGCTCTGGATCCGTCGAAATCGCCGCTTCCCCTATGCGATCGACTGCAACCCGGACGGCGTCGAATCGGGCGGAGACCATTCGCGTCACGGTCGGTGCGCTCGAGCGGATCATGATCCTCGTCTCCGAGCTGGTCCTCACCCGCAACCAGCTTTTGGAAATTACCCGTCACCACGAGGATGCGACCGTCAAAGCGCCGCTGCAAAGGCTTTCGAGTCTTACGACCGACCTTCAAGACGCGGTCATGCGCGCCCGCATGCAGCCGCTCGGCCGTCTATTCGCCAGCCTGCCGCGCCTGGTGCGCGAACTCGCCGTCGACCTCAAGAAGAAACTGTACCTCGTCACGGAGGGCGCCGACACGGAGCTCGATCGCCAACTCGTCGAACTCATCCGCGATCCATTGACCCATTTGCTGCGCAATTGCGCCGACCACGGAATCGAGTCGCCCGACAAGCGTCTTGCGCTCGGCAAGCCCGAGGAGGGGACGATCAAAGTCAACGCCACGCACGAGGCGGGCTATATCACCATCGACGTTTCCGATGATGGGCGAGGTCTCGACCTCGAACGCATCCGCTACAAGGCGCAAGCCAAAGGTCTAGTAAATGCGGCCGAGGCGAAGAATTTGTCGGACGACGAGATCGGGCGGTTCATCTTCGCGCCGGGCTTCTCGACATCGCCAAGCGTCACAAGCATTTCGGGTCGCGGCATCGGCATGGACATTGTGCGCGATAACATCGAGTCGATCGGCGGATCGATTTCGGTTACGACCACGGCCGGGAAGGGCACGCGTTTCTCTCTCAAGATCCCGCTTACCTTGGCGATCGCCCCTGCCCTGATCCTAGAGGTGCGCGGCCATCATTTCGCGCTGCCGCAGCATTCGGTCATCGAAGCCGTTCGGATCGATTCGGACAGCGGCCATTCTCTGGAAAGGGTTCAGGGCAGCCTGGTCTTGCGGCTGCGCGACGAAGTCCTGCCGGTCGCCGATCTCGAACAGGTGCTCGATCTCGAAGCCAAGGGAGTGGACAACGGCGCGCTTGTGATCGTGATGCGCGTCAGCTCGCGCGTCTTCGGAATCATCGTCGATGCCGTGACCGATGTCCAGGAAATTGTCGTAAAGCCGCTCAGCGCGTCGCTCGCCCACCTCGAAGTCTTTTCCGGCCATACGATTCTCGGCGATGGCTCGGTGGTATTGATCCTCGACCCTACCGGAATTGCCGGCCGTATCGGCTTCGAGCGCGCCAGCGACTATACGGTCGGGCGCACCGTCGAAACGTATGTCCCGGCGGAGGAAAACACCCGCTTCATTCTATTCCGCGCCGGCCCCGGCGCGCTGAAGGCGCTGCCGCTGTCGCTCGTCGCCCGCATCGAATGCGTTCCCGCCTCGGAGATTCGTCAATCGGACGGCAACTTTGTCATGCAGCACCACCAGCAGATCATGCCGCTGGTACCGCTTATTCCGGCCGACCAGGCGTTGTCGGAGGACGACAACCCGGTGCTGGTGCTCGGCATCGGCGGCGAAAGCATGGGCCTGCTCATCGAAGAAATCGTCGACGTTGTCGAAGCCCGCCTTGACGTGCAAATCGCCGGCGTATCCTCGAGCGTCATCGGAACCGCGGAAATTCGCGGCGCTGTCGTGGAGATCCTCGACGCGACGCATTTTATGCGCATCGGTAGGCCGAACGCCTATTCCCGCGGCTTCGCAAATCAGTTCTGGATCTTGCTCGTCGACGACAAACCGTTCTTCCGCGACATGTTGGCGCCGCTGCTGATCGCCGCGGGGTATCGGGTGACGACCGCCGGCTCCGGAGAGGACGCGCTCGCCCTGTTCGACAGGGGCGCGCATTTCGACGCCGTAGTAACCGATACCGACATGCCCAATATGAGCGGCTATGCGCTCGCGCACCAGCTGCACAGCGATTCGCGGCGCGCCAGCCTGCCGGTGATCGCGCTCGCCGCGCACGCCGCGCCGAGCGTCGTGCAAGCGGCGGCTGAGAGCGGCATGTGCGGCGCCGTCGGCAAATTCGATCGCCCGGCCCTGCTCGAGATGCTGAGCCGGATTCTCGAAAGCCATCATCTCAACAAGCACGATCTGGAATCGAGCATTATTGGAGCCGCTGCATGAATCGCAACGCGCTTCGCGTAGAATCGGAGACCGTCGACAGCCGCGCGCTGCACGGCGACAAGGAAACGCACTGCTTCATCGTCTACGTCGGCGGCGAGGCATTCGGCCTGGCAGTCGATTGTGTTCAGACGATCTTCCAGATCGAAGCCGTGACGCCGGTGCCGCTCGGTCCACAGGAGATCGTCGGCCTCGTCAATCTGCGCGGCAAGATCGTTACCGCCGTCAGCCTGCGTCGCCGGCTGCAGATGCCGGACGCGCAACCGGCGAAATCGGCGCTGGCCATAGGCATGGAGTATCGCGGCGAAAATTTCGCGTTAATCGTTGATGAAGTCGGCGATGTCATATTCCTCAATCCACAGACGCAGATTGCGCTGCCGCCGCATCTCGATCAACACAGGGCGAAGCTGACCGAAGCCGTCTACCGCCTCGATCAAGGGATTCTTTCCATGCTCAACGTCGGATGTCTTTTCGATTTCCAGAGGCGTGTTTAGCGAGGGGCGATGAAACCGGGTGCGGCAAGACGTGGGAGTTGGACATGAAACAGGTGTTGGTCGTTGACGATTCGACCGTCATCAGGAAAGTGGCGAAGCGAATT
>JASHSW010000190.1 GCA_030038595.1 Methylovirgula sp. | reverse complement strand
TGGTCACGTGCCAAGAAGGAAGCTTACATGCGCGGCGATTTTGAAAGCTTGGCGAAACTAGCGAGACGAAAGCCGAAGCAACGAAGTCCCTCATCCTGAGGAGCGCCGAAGGCGCGTCTCGAAGGATGAGGGCACGGGCCACAATGAAGCTAACGCTCCCTCGCCCTTCGAGGCTCGCTGCGCGAGCACCTCAGGGTGAGGGCGTTAGTGCGATGGTCAACAGCAATCCCAACCCTAGCCTCAATCCCTCATGCTGAGGAGCGCCAAAGGCGCATCTCGAAGCATGAGGGCGCGGAGCGGCCGTCCCGAAGCATGGGCAGGTCCTTGGAGGGCTTTTCAGGCCTTGCGTGAAGCAGATTGCTTCTTCGCCTGCATCTCGATGGTCGGCCTGCCGGTCGCAACCCTATGCCTCACCGGCATTAGCGCGAAGCGCGGCGGTATGGTGGAGGTAGGCGGCAGGGGTGACTTACGTCCGAATAATCGTCGATAAGCTGCAAATAATTTTTCAGTTGCTTGGAATGAAATCAACATCAAGCTTGTACTGTACGATTTCAATTTTTGGATCTAAATCCGCTGCAAGTTGTATCTCACGTCGGATTTTCCTCGCCCCTCCATGTACAAGTATGCCACGCGCATTCCTTTGAGCTTCTATCGCAAGATTTTTCAAATACCCTCGAAGTTGGTCTAGATCGTTGAGGGTAGGTTGTCCTTGCTTGCACTCGACTATGACTGGCATACCACTTCGGTCTAGCAATATCACGTCCAAACGGCTCATATCCGCGAATACTCTCTCCCGGATTTTGCCATTGGGATACGGCAGAAGTCCGTCCTCTAGGCGGTGAGGATAGGCAGCAATATAACCAGAAAGGGCACTCTCATAGGCGAAATGATTCCAGATACCGACCCAATTCGCTCGATCATTCATTACGTGTTTGAGTTCATCCACAGAACGCGAACGTATTTCCGCTAATGTCGGACGTAACTCACCGGCAGTTAGTTGCGCCGATTCAGGCAACGCGACGATCATCTCCCTATCGTCTGGGCCTGTAAGCATGTCCCAGCGGACTAAGATTCGCCGGCCCATTTCACCATCTGGCAACGTCGCGTCCTTCGGGACTAATGGATTCCATTCATCATCGCCGATTGCTAGGTTGACCACCTTGCCAATGCGCCCAACTCGATGATCGCTAAGTGTTACAACGATGTCGTCACCGATCTTGATGCGTTTGAGGGCGTTGCGACAAACAATCCATCCCCGCTCGTCCTTGGTTTCGCCGTGTAGGTGGTAGCCCGATCCGCTGAACCAACCAACAGCTACGCACTGGCTCAAGAACCATCGTTGCCACATCCCCGGGTAGTGCCTCTCCATGCAGTTGATTTTCCAGAGTGGCACGGGCGACGCTTCCTGCAGAAATGGGGAAAGCAAAGAAGTAAACTATTTTCTCAACTACACCCCGTCGTCCCCCGCAAGTGGCGCACTTTTAGGCACGTGCCATTTGGCACCAGCAGCAGCCAGGATTCGCAATGAAGCAGGCCGACTTCACGCTACTTTCCAGACTTATGATGAGCTGGATCAACCAAGATCCACCCTTGGTTTGGGCGTTCGGTAGGTGGCAAAGGCTTTCCGCGTGTCGAATCCGCCTGCTCACCTGTTCTGCCGCCCCGAGGCCCGATCTGTTCATATATGCCGGACCTCGGTGCAGGCGTTCCAGGCGGAAAACTCTTACCTTTTGTCATAATTGACTCCCTTCCAAAGATTCTTGAAAGCCCGATCTAACTGCACCCCGTAGTCGCCCCGCAGGTGTCGCATTTCAAGCAGGTGCCGTTGCGCACCAGCGTGAAATTGTTGCACTCGGGGCAGGCTTCGCCGGTATAGCCTTTCATCCGCGCTTCGCTGCGTTTCGAGGCGACGGTGGTGTGCTCGGCCGGCACCGACCAATCGAGTTCGCCGAGCTCCGCTTCGATTTCGTTTTCCAGATTCTTCTTGAGCGCGGTCGCGGCCAGTAGCTGGCCCGCAGCCTGCGCCGCGCCGGCCGCTTGCATAGCGCCTGGGCCTTGCACGAGCATCAGCTTGTCGGCCTTGGCGCGCACGAAGCCTTTCGACACGAACCTCGAAGTGGGCCCGGCGCCTTGCGGCGGGCGGCTCTGCTCTTCGCCTTTGCCGAGCACGTCGTGGCCGATGTCGCTCTGGTCGATATGGGCGAGATCGTTGCGGCCGAGATAGGAGATGGCGAGTTCGCGGAACACATAATCGATGATCGAGGTGGCGTTCTTGATCGCGTCGTTGCCCTGCACCAAGCCGGCCGGCTCGAACCGCGTAAACGTGAAGGCGTCTACGTATTCTTCGAGCGGCACGCCGTATTGAAGACCGACCGAGATGGCGATGGCGAAATTGTTCATCAGCGAGCGGAAGGCGGCGCCCTCCTTGTGCATGTCGATGAAGATTTCGCCGAGCTGCCCGTCCTGGTATTCGCCGGTGCGCAGATAGACCTTGTGGCCGCCGACCACCGCCTTCTGCGTATAGCCCTTGCGCCGGTTGGGCAGGCGCTCGCGCTCGCGGATGCGCTCGATCTTCTCGACGATGCGCTCGACGATCTTTTCGGTGACCGCCGTGGCGCGCGCCGGCATATTGGCGGCGACCAGCGCCTCGACCGCTTCCTCTTCTTCGTCCTCGTCGGCGATGAGCTGCGCATTCAAAGGCTGCGAGAGTTTCGAGCCGTCGCGGTAGAGCGCGTTGGCTTTGAGCG
>JASHSW010000189.1 GCA_030038595.1 Methylovirgula sp. | reverse complement strand
TCGTAGTGGATAATCGAGGAGTCGCTCTGCGAATTGAAGCGCGCCGCGACGCTCATCCGATCTGCTTTCTCCGATTCAGGCGCGATGGCCAGATCTTCGACATCGCTCTCCGAATTCGTAATCGGATCGAAGTTGAGAATCGAACCGCCTGCGGCTTTTTTCTCCGCTCCCGCCACGGCGGCGATGAGCCCCTTGGAAAAATAGAGCTTTCGGATTCGGTTGTCGTCGAACGCGGAAGGCCCGTCATAGCTGCCGTCCTTGCCGGCCGCCACTTTGTAGATTGTTGCAACGATGTCGCGCGGTCCATGCGCCGCATTGCCAGCGATCCGGTGCCTGCCAATTCCTCTGGGCTTCGCAATTGCTTCGCCGGCGGCCGCGGCGGGAGCCGCAGCCTGGGCCACGGGCGCCATCGCTTTGGGCTGCTTGGCTTTTGCTGTTTTGGTGGTCTTTCGGATCTGCGCGGCCCTCGTCTTGAGCTTCTCGGCCGGTTTGACTTGCGTCGCAGAGGCGGCGGGGGCCGCGGGCTGGTTCGCGGGGGCCGCGCTAGGCGCAGGCGCCGTCGGCGGGGTTTGCGCCAAACTCGGCGCCCAACTTGGCGGCACGGCGAGCGTCTGTGCGGAACCCGCAATCGGCAGCAAAAGCATCGCGCCCAAAGCCGCCCCGCAAACCAGCCATCGATCGCGCATGCCGTGTTCTCCCTCGCAGAACGCCGCCGAGGCGGCTACCGATTTTCTCCTGTTCCGGTCGGAGAATTTTGCCCCTTTTTGGAAGAATGCTCCAGCGAGATCTTGTTCGCATCAAGGCCGGATCAATCCGTAGCTGCTCCGGCGAGCCTTAACCACTGCTCTTCGTCGATCGTTTCGATCCCCAGTTCGGCGGCTTTGGCGAGCTTGGAGCCGGCACCCGGGCCGGCAACGACAAGATCGGTCTTGGAGGAGACCGAAGCCGCCACTTTCGCGCCGAGCCGTTCGGCCTGCGCCTTGGCCTCGTCGCGCGTCATGCGTTCGAGAGATCCGGTGAACACGATCGTCTTGCCGGCTATTGGACTTGCCGAAACCACTTCTTCCATCGGCAGCGGCGTCACGCAGCCAAGCAGTGCGTCGAGCTGGTCCTCGTTGCGCTTTTCGGCAAAGAAATCGGCGACCGCCTCGGCGACGACCTCCCCTAGACCTTCAATATTGTCGATCTCGGCGCGGGCTTCGGAACCCTCCTTGGCGACACGCGCCGCAGCGCGGAGCGCCGCGAACGTTCCGAAATGGCGGGCAAGCCGGCGCGCGTTGGTTTCTCCGACATGGCGGATTCCCAACGCATAGATGAACCGGTTGAGCGGGATCCGCCGGCGCGCCTCGATCGCCGCGAATAAATTGCGCACCGAGGTTTCACCATATCCCTCGCGATCCTTCAGCTTCGTCGCACTCTTGGCATCACGCGCGGCAAGCGTGAAAATATCGGCGGGCTTGGTGATCAGGCCTTCCCGGTAGAATTGCTCGATCTGTTTCTCGCCCAGCCCTTCGACGTCGAACGCGCGGCGCGAGACGAAATGTTTCAGGCGCTCCACCGCCTGGGCCGGACAGATAAGCCCGCCGGTGCAGCGGCGCACCACATCTTTGCGGCCAGTTCTTGGATCGAGCTCCCGAACGGCTTCGGAACCGCAGATCGGGCAATGCGTCGGGAAATGGTATTCCTTTTTGCCCCTGGGCTTGTCTTCTACCACCCGGACTACTTGCGGAATGACGTCGCCTGCGCGTCGAATGACAACCGTATCGCCGATGCGGATTTTCAGGCGCTCGATCTCGTCCTCGTTGTGTAATGTCGCATTGGCGACGACGACACCGCCGACCGTGACGGGCTCGAGGCGTGCGACCGGCGTCAGCGCGCCGGTGCGTCCGACTTGGATTTCGATGTCGCGCAAGATCGTTGTCGCCTGTTCGGCGGGAAACTTATGCGCCGCCGCCCAGCGCGGGGCGCGCGACACGAAGCCCAGCCGGTTCTGCAAGGCGAGGCTGTCGACCTTATACACGACGCCATCGATGTCGTAAGGCAGCGAGGCGCGGCGGCCTTCGATGTCGCGATAGTGGCGCAGCAATTCCTCGGCCGAGTGGCACAGAACGGTGAGCGGATTGACTTGCAAGCCATAGGCTTTGAAGGCGCGCACCATGCCCATCTGCGTATCCGCCGGCATCGCACTTACTTCGCCCCAGGCGTAGGCAAAAAAATGCAGCGGCCGTCCGGCGGTAATCGAGGGATCGAGCTGACGCAGCGAGCCCGCCGCCGAATTGCGCGGATTGGCAAACGTTGGCTTTCCTGCTTCGGTCTGACGGGCGTTGAGCGCCGCGAAATCGGCGCGTCTCATATAAACCTCGCCGCGCACTTCCAGCACATCGGGCGCCTCGCCTTTCAAGACATGCGGGATCTCGCTGATCGTTTCCACGTTGGCGGTCACATCCTCGCCTTCGTAGCCGTCGCCGCGCGTCGCGGCCTGGACGAGTTTGCCGGCTTCATAGCGCAGCGAACAGGAAAGCCCGTCGATCTTGGGTTCGGCGGTCATCGCCAGCGGCGCGTCGGCGGCAAGGCCAAGAAAGCGGCGGATGCGGGCGACGAAATCTTCGACCTCCGCGTCGGCAAACACGTTGGAAAGCGAGAGCACCGGGACCTTGTGGCGGACTTTGGCAAATTTCTCCGAGGGCGCGGCGCCGACCTTCTCGCTCAACGAGCGTTTGGTGACGAGTGCGGGAAATTGCTTCTCCAAGGCTTCGTAGCGGCGGCGCAAGGCGTCGTATTCGGCATCCGAAATGGTTGGCGCATCTTCGCGGTAATAGCGCTCGTCGTTACGGGCGATTTCCGCCGCGAGGCGCTCGTGCTCGGCGCGCGCTTCGGCTGCAGTAAGTCCCTTAACCGCCTTTGGGATCTTCCTCTCTTTCATGCCGCAAAATATCAGGTGCCGGGGCGCCCGTCAGCGCCCGGTTTGGAAATCGGCTTGGGCCGAGATCGTCGATTTCCGCCAGGCGACACGCCTGCAATTCTGTCCCGAGGGGGCGAAAACACACCGCTTCTACTCGCGCACATTGATCTCCGCTTTTTCTCAAGCTATATTGCAAAGAATATAGCTCATGACCGCCCATTCGGAGGACTGATGCGCGCTTTGCTGCGACGCACGAGGGTGTCGCTTTGCGTGAGTTTCGTTGTGATCTTTGCGCTGCTCACGCAAAACGCGACAGCGCAAACTGCCTCCCGGCTCGTCGTTTTCGCCGCCGCGAGCATGCAGACGGCGCTCGCTGCGATTGCTCCGCTGTTTGCCAAGGAGAGCGGAACGACGCCGGCCATTTCCTACGGCTCGTCGGGAATTCTTGCCAAACAGATCGAACAGGGCGCCCCGGCTGAGGTCTTCATTTCCGCCGACGTGAAATGGATGGATGAACTTGAAACGAAGAAACTCCTGGCGCCCGGGACACGGCGCAACCTCCTCGGCAACAGCCTCGTTCTGATCGAGCCGGCGGACGCGCGGCTGCAGCTCAAAATTGCACCGCGGTTCGATCTTGCCGGTGCCGCCGACGATGGAAGAATTGCGGTCTGCACCGTCGAATCCT
>JASHSW010000188.1 GCA_030038595.1 Methylovirgula sp. | reverse complement strand
TTGGCGAAGGTTCCGTCGCGCAACTTCCGTTCCCACTGGTACGCTTGCCGAACGATCTCCGTGAGATTGTCATAGTTCGGCCTCCAGCCAAGCCGTTCCCGCACGGATTGCGCGCCCGCGACCAGCGCCGCCGGATCGCCGGCGCGTCGCCCCGTAAGTCGGACTTCGAAATCGTTCCCGGATATTTTTTTGACGACGTCGATGACCTCGCGCACCGAATGGCCGTGCCCGTATCCGCAGTTCAACACGAGGCTTTCGCCGCCGCGCCGCAAATGGCCGAGCGCCAGCAGATGCGCGGCGATCAAATCGCTTACTTGGATGTAGTCGCGCACGCAGGTCCCGTCCGGGGTGGGATAGTCGGTGCCGAACACATCCATTCCCGGGCGCAGCCCAAGTGCAGCCTGCACTGCAACCTTAATGAGGTGCGTCGCGTTAGGGGTTGACTGGCCAAGCCGACCCTTCGGGTCGGCTCCGGCTACGTTGAAGTAGCGCAGGGCCACATAGGAGAGACCATGAACTTTGGCGGCGTCCTCGAGCATCCACTCGACCATGAGTTTCGATCGCCCGTACGGGTTGATCGGCGCCGGTTGCGCCGTTTCGAAGATCGGGTTGACCGCCGGTTCCCCATAAACGGCGGCGGTCGAGGAAAAGATGAAGCTCTTGATCCCGTTGCGCACTGCGAATTCGGCGAGAGCGCGGGCCTTGACGGTATTGCTGAAATAATAGCCGAGTGGGTCGGCCACTGAGTCGGGTACCACGATCTTGGCCGCGAAATGAGCGATCGCCTCGACCCGATGCCGGACGGCAATTTCCTTTAGTTGCACAGGATCGGCGACGTCGCCGACGACGAGATGCGCCGCTTTCGGCACGGCCCATGCGAAGCCTGTCGAGAGGTCGTCGAGCACGACCACCTCTTCGCCCGCGTCGAGAAGCGCGAGGACCATATGGCCGCCGATATAGCCGGCCCCGCCCGTGACCAGAACTGCCATCAAAAACCTCCATGGCGATCCTGCCCAGAAGAACCGAACGTCGGGTTAACCCGGCCGAGTTGACGGCGGGCTTGCCGGCATCTTAGGTGGGCGCGGCGTCCGATCGCCGTCATTTGCAGAAGCGAGCCCATGCAGCGCGTACGCAAGGCTGTCTTTCCGGTTGCCGGCCTTGGAACGCGTTTCCTGCCGGCCACCAAATCCATTCCCAAGGAAATGTTGACTGTCGTCGACCGCCCCATCCTCCAGCACGTGGTCGACGAGGCCTGCGAGGCGGGCATCGAACATTGCATTTTCGTCACCGGCCGCAACAAGGCGGTGATCGAAGATTATTTCGACACGGCCTATGAGCTCGAAGACGTCCTGCAGAAGCGCGGCAAGACCAAGGAACTGCAAGCCTTGACGAACGACCTGCCGAAGCCAGGCTCGATGAGCTTCACTCGCCAACAGGCGCCGCTGGGGCTCGGCCACGCGGTCTGGTGCGCGCGCGACATTGTCGGCGAGGAGCCCTTCGCCGTCGTTCTGCCGGACATGCTGACCATGGCCGCGGGATCCAAGCAACGCTGCCTTGCCCAATGCATCGCGGCCTACGAGAAACATGGCGGCAATATCATCGCCGTCGAGGAAGTGCCTCCCGAGGAAACGCACAAATACGGCGTGGTCTCGGTCGGCAAGGACTACGGCGCGACGTTCGAGATCACCGGCATGGTCGAGAAGCCGAAGGGCACGGCGCCATCCAATCTCATCATCTCCGGCCGCTACGTCCTCTCGCCCGAGATTCTTCCGATTCTCGAAAAGGGGCAAAAGGGCGCCGGCGGCGAAATCCAGCTGACCGACGCCATGAAGGTGCTCGCCGCGAAGCAAGCCTTCCATGGCGTGCGTTTCGACGGCAAGACCTATGATTGCGGTTCGCGGCTTGGATTCCTAAGCGCCAATATCGCCTTTGCGCTCGCCAACCCGGAGATCGCCGGCGAGTTTCGCGCTCTTCTGAAAAGCCTCGTCGGCAGCGTTTAGGGATTCAGTCCTGCAGCCGCAGACCGAGCAGGAAGATGTCGTCCGTATAATTGAAATACGGCGCCGTGCTTAGGAAGCGTTGGTGCGTAACGCTGCCGGTGAGAACGACGTAACGCGAAAGATTGTAGTCGGCGCGCAGCGTTCCCGAGTAAAACTGCTCAATGATCGGCGATCCGTCGTAAACGTTGTTTTGATAGGTGACGGTCCCCGAGAGCGTGAGATCGGGGCGCAGCGCCTGCGACAGGTTGAGGCTCACGCTGCGGCTGACCGCGCCCGAGGCGTAGGCGAGCGTGGTCTCCGAAAGAAACGTCGACGCGGTCAGGGTTGCCGTGGTCAGCGGCGTTATCGAATAGACAAGGTTCGCGTCGATGGTCGGCGCGCTGAGATTTGGCAAGCGCGGATCGACATAAACGCGGTTCGCATAACCCACCGCGATGTCGCCGGTCAGCAACCGGGTGATTTCGAGGGTGGCGCCGATCTTCTCGGCGACACCGTTCGAACTGCGCTCAAACCCATAGACGTCGGTAAAATGATCGTAGCTGCGCCGGTCGCCGAGCACGTCGACATAGGGGGTCAGCGAGGGCGTCAGTTCGTAGGAGGCGCGGCCTTCGACGCCATAATCGTTGAAATCGTCCAGCGAGAGCGGGAGGATCGTTCCGTTCGACTGTGTCGCGTCGCCAAAACTATAGCGGGCGAAGGCGCCTTTGAGGCTCACCGAGAGGCGGTTGAATTGTTGCGTGATGCCCGCCGATTGGCCGTAGGTGACGATGAGCGGGCGGTTGGTGATGAAGACGCTGTCGGGAATGGCGAGAATTGGCGAGCCGGGCTGCTGCGTCTCGACGTCGAAGGTGCTCACGAGGTTGATCTGCGTGTCGCGCAGCACGTCGATCCGGCCGCTGACCGTCCCCGTTGCTTCCGGCCGGTTGGCGGCGGGAACGCTGAAATAATCGTAGTAGCCGCCGCGCAGCGTGGCGGTGAGGCTGTGTTGCGACCATAACGACTGGGCGCTGAGCCCCGCCTCGCCGTGCACGTAGGGCGAACCTACGACGTCGCTCGACAGAAAGTTCGGATTGGTGTCGTAGCCGGTGTCGGTCTCGACATATGGAGCGAGCCGCAGCGAGCCGACATCGACGCCGACCGGCGCGAAAGGGGTTAGGTCCGGCTTCGGACGCGGTGGACGCGGCAGCAGCGGAATAACCGCGACCGTCGGACCGGGATTGTTCGGATCTTGGAGCGGCGGATTGCTGCCGCGCGGCAGGGTCTCCGGCGCAGTCCTGTAGGAAGTGAGCGGCGGCAACGGGGTCAAGCCCGGCGGCTGAATCTTGGGCAGCTGATAGAGCTTCGGCTTCTTCGGCTTTTTTGCGCCATAGTTGATGTAGTTCGACGTTGCGCTGATCGGCGCCGGCAGGCCGTACTGGGGTTCTTCGGAGTCGATCGGATTTGCAGCCGGGGCGCCCTGCGCTTGTAGCGAAGAATCGTTGCCTGCGGGCTGCATCGCCCCGAAATCGGGCGCATCGATGCCGCGCAATTCCGCAGCGCCCTCCTGCGCTGCATCCGGCGGCTCGTCGGATGGCTGCTGGTCGGACTGCTGATCCTGTTGACTGGGACTCTGATCCTGGTCGTCCACCCCCTGGGAAGCGGTGCCGCGCAGCGCGGTTGGATTGCCGCTCTGCGCCCATACCGAGGCGCTCGCGGCGACGATAAGCATCGCAGCCGCCGAAGTCATGACGACCTTGAGGCGGTCTTTGCTGCGGACCGGCACGCTGCCTCGCTTCGCGCGGCGAACTCCGGGCCGCGCCGAACGAGGGTTAGGCAAACATGGTTAAGGCAATCTTAGCGGAATCGCCGCCCGCGTGCCGAAACGGGACGCCGCGCCCAGTCGCGCCTCGACGGCGTCATCAGGATACGGTTCCTAAGGCCGCGATCGCCCAAGCGGAAAGGCGAGAAGAGAAGTTCCACGCCGCGCCTCACCGCGCACCCCAATTATGCTGCGAACCGCCGCATCCACCGGCAACGCGTGTTAGATAGGCAACCGATTCGCAATTGTCGGGATCTGCGGCTCAGCTCATGTCGAGCGCCTGCATATAAAGATCGAGAACCGCTTCCATCTCTTTGCGTTCGGCGTGATCTTGTTTGCGGATCCTGACGATCTGGCGCACCGCTTTGGTTTCGAAACCGCGACCCTTCATTTCCGCGTAGACGTCGCGGATGTCGTCGGCAATCGCCTTCTTTTCTTCCTCGAGCTTTTCGATTCGTTCCACGAACTGTCTCAGTTCCTTGCCTGCAATCCCGGCTTTGGCGACATGTACCGTCATGTTCTTTCCTTTCGCGCCAAGCCGATACGCCGAAGAAACGAGGCGCCGATCCAGCTATTTTGGAGACCGCGACGGGATGCGGCCTGAGGCGAAGAAGGTCAAGCGCCGCACGATGAAATCCCCGCAATCCTAGGATCGAGCGAAGCGATTGTTGCGCGGCGGGCGAACTTCGTGCACGTCCGGCCGCGCCAGGATCGGCACTAGAAGTTCGGCCAAGCGGTCGGCCCAGCCGAGTGCTTGCGCCGGATCGGCGATGAGATCCTGGCGAATTTCGATCAGCAGGCCGGCAAGCCCGTGCGGGGCGATCTCGGCATCGAGCGTGTCGCCCGGCAGCGCCCCCGCATAGGGCTCGTTGTCGCCGACCTCGAGGCCTTCGGCGGCGAGCGCCGCGATCAAGGGCGCGGCAAGCCGCGGTTCGCCGTCCCATAGTACGCCGATTTGCCAGGGACGCCGCGCACCTTTCCAAACCGGCGTGAAGGAATGGATGCCGATCACCGCCGGCGGCGGGCCTTCGGCGAGCATCGCCGCGACGTGCGCGGCAATCGCCTGCCGGTACGGACTCCAATAGAGGCTACGACGCCGGTCGATCTCCGTCGCGTCGATACGTGCGTTGCCGGGAACGATGCGGCCATCGGAAAGCCGCATCACCAACGTCGGATCGTGGGCCCCCCGATTCGGATCGATGAGCAGGCGCGAAAATCGACTGAGCAGCGCTGGCGCCGAACAGCGCGCCGCGAGACGCCGGGTGATCGCCGCGGCGCCGATGTCGTAGGCGATGTGCGTTTCGAGCGCCTCGGGGGGAAGGCCGAGCGTGCCGTAGGACGACGGCAACGCATTGCTGGCATGATCGCAAAGCAGCAGGATCCCGGAATCCATACGGCCGTCGACGACCTCGACCGGCACGAAACCTTCCGAGTGGACGCGCGCTTTCGGGTTTGCGGACATGGTTCGTTCGTCGCACCTCGGCCGCGGCATGCAAGTCGGCTGCTTAGTCAATTTTCGCGTGCGCAGCAATGCCGGCTCGCGCGCCGCACCGGATGTCGGACGGGGGCGGCGTTCGACATGTTTTTGCCGTTCGAACCTGTTGCAAGACCTGTCGCGAATCGCCAGAATTGCTCGACGCTCATGAAAGATTCGATCCTCGCATTGGCCGCGCTCTTCCTCGGAGCCATGCCGGCGCATGCCGATTTCCGGTTGTGCAACAGCACGATCAATCGGGTGAGCGTTGCGATCGCCTATACCGACGGCACCAATTGGATCAGCGAAGGCTGGTGGAATCTCAAGGCGAGCGGCTGCGAGACCTTGGTGCGCGGCCCTCTGGCTGCGGAATATTACTACGTCTATGCGATGGACGAGCGCGGCGCCGAGTGGAAAGGTAAAGCGTTCATGTGTACGCGCGACCATGAATTCCGGATCACCGGACGCGAGAATTGTTTCGTTCGCGGCTTCGATCGGACCGGCTTTTTTGAAGTCGACACCGGCAAAGACGCCAAGAACTGGACCGTACAGTTGACCGATCCCAATCTCAATCTGAACCCGAGCCATTCCGGCCCGTAAGCGAAGGCGGAAGGCTCGCGCGGATCCGAGCTCGCGCGTCGTTCTATATTCTATATTGCAGCGCAGTATTCGGCTTTCGCGTTGCCGGGTGAGCGAGTCGCTGCAAGGTACGAGCTGCGCTGCGTGGATGCGGCATCAGGCGCAGGCGGCTTTCGCGCGATTGCGCATTTGCTGTCGCAAAGATTCGCTATAAAGCGGGCCATTCGACACGAATTCGTTGTGTATCTTGAACCGCGCCGCGACGCCCGCAATTTGAAGGAAAGGAAAATGCCGATGCGCCGGCTCCGCCGCTGCAAGATCGTCGCGACGCTCGGTCCAGCGACTGCCCAGCGTTCCGCCCTTGCCGACCTGTTTCGCGCCGGTGCCGACGTGTTCCGGGTCAACATGAGCCACGCCAGCCATGACGACATGCGCGAGCGCGTCCATATGATCCGCTCGCTCGAACAGGAATTCGGCAGGCCGATCGCAATCATGCTCGATCTGCAGGGACCGAAGCTCAGGATCGGCAGCCTGAAGGGCGGTTCGGTGCAATTGACGCGCGGCGCGCATTTCGTCTTCGATCAGGACTCGACCCCGGGCGATGCCACCCGGGTGCAACTCCCGCATCCCGAAATCCTCAGCGCCCTGCAGCCCGGTCATGCCGTGCTCATCGACGATGGCAAGGTGCGTCTTCATGTCGTCGAAGCCTATCCGAAAAAGGCGGTCGCGCTGGTCGACGTCAGCGGCACGATCTCGAACCGCAAAGGCTTGAGCCTTCCCGATACCGAGATCCCGCTCTCCTCGATGACCGAGAAGGACCGCGCCGATCTCAACGCCGGACTCGACGCGGGCGTCGACTGGATCGCCGTATCTTTCGTGCAGCGTGCCGAAGACGTGGCGGAAGTGAAGAAGGCCGTGCGCGGCCGCGCTCTCGTGATGGCCAAGATCGAAAAGCCGCAGGCGATCTCGCGGCTCGAAGAGATCATGGAGATTTCCGACGGGTTCATGGTGGCGCGCGGCGATCTTGGCGTTGAAATGCCGCTCGAAAAGGTGCCCGGGCTGCAGAAGCGCATCAGCCGCATCGCCCGCCGGCTCGGCAGGCCGGTCGTGGTCGCGACTCAGATGCTCGAATCGATGATCTCGCTTCCCGTGCCGACGCGCGCCGAGGTCTCCGACGTTGCGACCGCGGTCTTCGAAGGCGCCGACGCGATCATGCTGTCGGCGGAGAGCGCTTCGGGCCAATATCCGATCGAGACCGTGGCGACCATGAATCGCATCGCCGAAGAGGTGGAGCGCGATCCCTTCTACCGACAGATCATCAATGCCCAGCGCGCCGTTCCAGATCCGACCGGCGCCGACGCCATCGCCTCGGCGGCGCGCAATATCGCCGAGACTTTGGATTTGAAGGCGGTCGTCGCCTGGACGGCATCGGGCTCGACGGCGCTGCGCATCGCCCGCGAACGTCCCGACCCGCCGATTCTCGCTTTGACCCCCAATCGCGAAACCGCACGGCGGCTTGCCATCGTCTGGGGCGTCCATTCGGTCATTACCGAGGATGCGCACGACGTCGATGATATGGCCGATCGGGCCACGATCATCGCCCGCAAGGAAGGATTCGCCAGCGCGGGAGAGCGGATCATTGTCGTCGCCGGCGTGCCGTTCGGCTCGCCCGGTGCGACCAACATGGTCAGAATTGCCTACGTCGAGAATTAGATATCCCGGCCTTCGACTTCGACCTCGAGTTTATCGACGATCGCCCTGATTTCCGGCTGCTGCGGATTGAGCGCGAGCGCCTTGCGGAAGGCTTCGAGGGCGCCTTTGTCGCGCCCCTCTCTCTCCAGGATGAATCCCATAGCGACGAGCGCCGAGAAATGTCGCGGCTCGAGCTGCAGCGTCTTCTCAAGATCGGCCATTGCGCCTTGCAGATCGTCGCCGAGGAAACGTGTCGTAGCGCGCTTGTCCCAAGCTTCCGCCCAATCCGGCGCAAGCGTGAGCACTTTGTCGTAGAGCGTGAGGGCGAGCGGCAGATGTCCCGCCTCCTGTGCACTGAGCGCGCGGGCCATCAAAAAACTGGCCGTGTCGGAATCCGATTCCATCCAGACGCGCTCGATGGCGGCGGCGATACCCATGGCCTCGTCGGCATCGGAGGCGGCGGCGAGCTTTTTGAACAATTGATTGAGCGCTTGGGCGCGAAGCGCGGCATGGGTCGGCTGCGGCTGCCTTGCCTCTCGCAACGCCTCCGCTTTGGCGGCTTTGGCCTTTTGCTCCGGGCTGAGGCTCTGGGTTACGGGCCGTTTCGGCGGACCGGGATCCGCCGGGCCGCCTTCGCTGTGGTCCGTCGGCGCGAGCAGCGGCTGGCCCTCCGGGCCGATGACATGCACGCCGGGCGGCAGTTGGATCGGCGGCATGCCGGGAATGCGCAAGACGTTCGAAGGATTGTCCGGAACACCCCCATCGTCGCTTGCCGCGCCGTCATCGTTGATGACGCCGCTGTTGTCGTCGGAAGCCGCGATGACGCGATCGGCCGCCCATACTGCCGGCAGGCAGGCGAGGATCAGAACGAAGATCGGCCGATAGAGAAAGCGCAACGGCATTGTCCCTCTTGCGCAGCCGGCCGCCGGCAGGCCGACGCTCACGCGCCCGTTATGGCGGCCATCATACTTAAAGCAGGAGTGGGGAAAGTCAAAAGCCGGCGCGCAGCGCGCGCATACCTCAGCCCTGGCGGGCTTTGTAACGCTTCTGCACCTTGTTGATGATGTAGACGCGGCCCTTGCGGCGCACCAGCTGATTCGCCCGGTGGCGGCGGCGCAAGGACTTCAGGGAGTTGCGGACTTTCATGAGGGCCTTCGAGAGCTGGCTCCGCCGGAGAAGCCGGTCCTATGCCCGAATTCATCGGGAGGATCAAGCCGAAACCGGCGCGCCTTACGCTCCGGCCGGCGCCTTGAAGGCGATGCCCTTGTCGGCCAAAGCATTGGCAAGCTCGCCCGACTGGAACATTTCGCGGACGATGTCGCAGCCGCCGACGAACTCTCCCTTGAGATAGAGTTGCGGCAGCGTCGGCCAATTCGAGAAGCTTTTCACGCCCTGGCGGATCTCGTCGCTTTCCAAGCAATTCACCGGCTCGTATTTGACGCCGAGGTAATTCAGGATCTGTACCACCTGACCGGAGAACCCGCATTGCGGGAAATCCGGCGTGCCCTTCATGAAAAGCACGACCTCGTTTGCATCGACGATGGACTGGAGACGATCGTGAATGGCCATGAATTTGTCCTTTCCGGAGCTATTTCGGCGCGGAAGTCGTAAGTTGCAAGGCATGCAGCGCCCCGCCCATATTGCCGCCTAAAGCCGCATAGACGAGCTGATGCTGCTGCAGTTTCGATTTCCCGGCGAAAGCCGAGGAGACCACGATCGCCGCGAAATGATTGTCGTCGCCGGCGAGATCGGTGATCTCGACCTTCGCGTCGGGAAGCGACTGCTTGATCATCCGCTCGATTTCGGCGGCCGGCATCGGCATCGCTGTTCTCCTAGGCTGCTACTTCGCCGCGCATGTAGCCCGGCAGGAAACTCCCGTACCGGCGCTGTAATTCCTCGATTAATATGGCGATCCCATCAGAAATGGTCAACGCGTCGCCGCCAGTCCAGCCGATGATCGCGCAGTCGAAACCGGCTGCGTGGGCGGCTTCGCGGATCGCCTCCGCCGCATCCGGGGCCGCGGTGAGGAGATAGCGGGCCTGGTCCTCGCCGAAGAGGAAGGCATGCAGCGGCATAGAAGGCGCAATGGCGAGCGTCGCGCCCAGGCCGCCGGCGATCGCCATTTCGGCGAGCGCGACTGCCAGGCCGCCTTCGGAAAGATCGTGCGCCGCGCTGACCGCCTGATCGCGGACACGACTGCGCACGAAATCGCCAATCCGGCGCTCAAGGTCGAGATCGACCGGCGGCGGCGCGCCGTCCTGCCGTCCGCAGATCTCGCGCAGATAGGCCGATTGCCCGAGCCAGCCCGAGGTTTCGCCAATGAGAAGGATCGCTTGGCCCGGCTTCTTGAACGCAATCGTCACCGTTTTGCCGACGTCGTCGAGGAGCCCCACGCCGCCCACCGCGGGCGTCGGCAAGATCGCTCCGTCGGGGCTTTCGTTATAAAGCGACACATTGCCTGAGACGATCGGGAAATCGAGCGCCCGGCAGGCTTCCGCCAATCCTTCCACGGCGCCGACGAACTCGCCCATGATCTCCGGCTTCTCGGGATTGCCGAAGTTCAAATTGTCGGTCAGCGCCAGCGGCGTGGCGCCGACCGCTGAGAGATTGCGCCAAGCCTCGGCAACCGCTTGTTTGGCGCCCTCGTAGGGATCGGCGCCGCAATAATGTTCGTTGACGTCGGTCGTGAGCGCCAAGCCTTTCGGTCCCTCGCCGATGCGGATTACCGCCGCATCGCCGCCCGGCGGCTGCACGGTGTTGCTCAAGATCAGATGGTCGTATTGTTCGTAGATCCAGCGCTTCGAGGAAAGGTTCGCGCTGCCGATGAGGCGCAGCAGCGCCGCGGCGGGGCCGACCGGGGGCGGTACGTCCTCGGCACGCACGACCGCCGGCTTTGCGGCGCGCACGAAGGGACGGTCGTAAAGCGGCGCCTGGTCGCCCAATTCCTTGATCGGCAGGTCGGCCTTGATCGCCCCTTTGTGCAGCACTTTGAAGCGCAGATCGTCCGTGGTCTTGCCGATGATTGCGAAATCGAGCCCCCATTTGCGGAAGATCGAAGTAGCGGTCTCCTGCTTGCCGGGCGCGAGCACCATCAACATGCGCTCCTGGCTCTCGGAAAGCAGCATCTCATAGGCGGTCATGCCGGGCTCGCGGCAAGGCACCGCGTCGAGATCGAGCAGGACGCCGAGATTGCCTTTGGCGCCCATCTCCGCTGCAGAGGAGGTAAGCCCCGCCGCACCCATATCTTGGATTGCGACAACAGCGCCGCTGTTCATCAGTTCGAGACAGGCTTCGAGAAGAAGCTTTTCGGCGAACGGATCGCCGATCTGCACCGCCCGCCGCTTCGCTTGCGAAGCTTCGTCGAAGGCGGTCGAGGCCATGGTCGCGCCGTGGATGCCGTCGCGGCCTGTCTTCGAGCCAAGATAAACGATTGGATTGCCGACCCCGCTCGCCTTGGCATAGAAGATCGCATCCTTCGCGGCGATGCCGACGGCCATGGCGTTGACCAGGATATTGCCATCGTAGCGGCGATCGAACCGTGTCGAGCCGCCGACGGTCGGCACGCCGAAACTGTTGCCGTAGCTGCCGATGCCGGCAACGACACCGGAAACGAGATGGCGCGTCAGCGGATGTTCGGGCGCCCCGAATCGCAAAAGATCGAGACAGGCGACCGGCCGCGCGCCCATGGTGAACACGTCGCGCAAAATGCCGCCGACGCCGGTCGCCGCGCCTTGGAACGGCTCGATGAACGAAGGATGATTGTGGCTCTCCATCTTGAACACGCAGGCAAGTCCGTCGCCGATGTCGATCACGCCGGCGTTCTCGCCCGGACCTTGGATCACCCACGGCGCCTTGGTAGGCAATTTGCGCAGATGGATGCGCGAGGATTTGTAGGAACAATGTTCGTTCCACATCGCCGAGAAAATGCCGAGCTCGGTGAACGTTGGCGTGCGGCCGATGAGATTGAGAATGCGCTGGTACTCGTCGGGTTTCAGCCCGTGGCCGGCGACGAGTTGGGGGGTGATCGCAGGTTCTTCGGTCATCATATAGTCCAGCGCGCCGGTCATAGCCGCCGCCTCACGCCAACGCAATTGCGCCAGGGTCTCTCAATCGCCAAGCGAGACTGAAACCGGCGCGTTTCGAGACGGCCCCCGCGGCGCCTCCTCAGCATGGGGGTTTTACGCGCAATATCAGCCAGTTCTCCCTCGCCCCGAGCAGCCCGCGAAGCGGCCGCGTCGAAGGAGTGAGGCGGCCCGAGCAACCGGCTACGTCTGCTCGGCGGCGTCGTCCGGCAGCAGGCCCGAGGCCCGCATCGCCAAAAAGATCTTGTTCTGAAAGCTCGCGTCCTGACCCTCGGCAAGGAATTC
>JASHSW010000025.1 GCA_030038595.1 Methylovirgula sp. | reverse complement strand
ACGCGCCGGTCGCCGTTCCATGCGAGTCGGCAGACGGGACAGAGGCAGTTCCACTGCGGGAATCCTCCCCCGGCTGCCGATCCGAGGACAATGATACGCAACACACGTCCTATGCTTGCTGCTATAAATACCAGTTGCTGATCAGATCTCAGCGGACTCGTAGCTGGTGACTTCCATGCCAACACAGACTTCGACGAGCGTCGGAGTTGTCCAGGCCATGATTTCCTCCATTTGCACGTTTCTAAAACGGGACAGTACCTACTGTCCACGTTCATGCTCCCACAAAATAAGCGGTGCTGCCACGGCTGGTTAGAGCGGCCGAGTATTTCTTACAGATGTTTTACAATCAAACGCTTACGCGAGCCGGAACGCGTCTCGCGAAGTTCGATTTCGGGAGCTTTTTGAGGCCCGCCTTACAGGCAGATTACGCAATTCTGACACTCCCGGGCGCGGCGCGGCGCAACCGCAACGGCTCCCCGCAAAGAGGGGGCCGATTCGCGCCTGCGCAACGCGCTTTACAACAGCGGCGTGCCGTTGAAGCGCAGCACCTCGCCGGCAAGATAAAGGCTGCCGGCGATGAGGATACGCGGCGGCAGCGCCCATTCGCGTGCCGCCAGAAAGCGCAGCGCCTGCTCGATGTTCTCGCAGGCGACGGCCGGAATGCCCGCCGCATTGGCGAGCGCGGCGACTTCGACCGGCGGCCGCGCGATGTGCTCTCCGGTGACGGGCACGGCAAGCACCTCCTGCGCCAGGCCCTTGAAGGCGCGCAGGAAGGCGGCGGTGTCTTTGCTGGCAAGCGTCCCGCAGATGAGAACCAGCGGTCTTGGCGCTTTTTCCTCGCAATCGGCCATGGCCTGGGCGAGAGCGCGTGCACCGTCTTCGTTATGGGCGCCGTCGAGCCAGATCTCGGCACCCTCCGGAGCGGGCGCCACGACGCGGCCCTTTTGCAAGCGCTGCAGTCGCGCCGGCCACTTGGCGGTCGCAACTCCAAGCTCGATCGCGGTAATCGGAATGCACGGCTCGGCGGCGCGCAGCGTGGCGATCGCCGCAGCCGCGTTCTGATGCTGGTGGCGGCCAACGAGGCGGGGGAGCGGCAGATCGAGGAGGCCGCGCTCGTCCTCGAAAAGCAGCCGTCCGTGCTCTTCGCGGACGAAGAAATCGCGGCCGGCTACCCGCAGCGGCGCCCCGATCTCTCCGGCCCGTCGCTCCATGACCGCGAATGCCTCAGGCGGCTGCGCGCCGATGATCGACGTCACGCCGGGTTTCAAGATCCCGGCCTTTTCGGCGGCAATCTCGGGAACCGTGGACCCGAGGAATTCCGGATGATCGATGGAGACGGGGGTGATCAGCGTCGCGACGGGGCGTTCGACGACGTTGGTGGCATCGAGCCGGCCGCCGAGCCCCACTTCGAGTAGAAGAACGTCGGCCGGGTGCTCGCTAAAGAGTTTCAGCGCCGCCGCCGTAGTGATCTCGAAAAAGGTGATCGGCGCGCCGGCATTGACGGTTTCGCACAGCTTCAGGACGGCGGCGAGCTCGGCGTCGCCGACCAGCCGGCCGCCGCCTTTGCGCCCGAGCCGGATGCGCTCGTGAAAGCGCACCAGATGCGGCGAAGTGTAGACATGTACGCTTTTGCCCGCCGCCTCCAGGATTGCCCGCATGAAGGCGATGCTCGAACCCTTGCCGTTGGTGCCAGCGACGTGGATGACCGGCGGCAGCCGGTCTTGCGGCGCGCCCAACGCATCGAGCAGGCGCACGACGCGGCCGAGCGACAGGTCGATCTTCTTCGGATGAAGATCGAGCAGGCGCGCCAGGATCGCATCCCACTCGTCGGAGGTGTCGATGGCCGCCCCGCTCATGCGGCGTCGCGTTCCAAAGCAGGTCGTTGCATCAGCAGCGCGCAGACCCGCGCCAAGGTGGCGCGCATCTCATGGCGGCGCACGACCATATCGACCATGCCGTGCGTCTGCAGATATTCGGCGCGCTGGAAGCCTTCCGGGAGGCGCTCGCGGATCGTCTGCTCGATCACCCGCGCCCCGGCAAAGCCGATCACCGCCCCCGGCTCGGCGATATGAATGTCGCCGAGCATCGCGTAAGAGGCGGTGACGCCGCCGGTCGTCGGATTGGTCAGGACCACGATGTACGGCAGTTTGGCGGCGCGCAAGCGCTGCACGGCGATGGTCGTGCGCGGCATCTGCATCAGCGAAAAGATGCCTTCTTGCATGCGCGCCCCGCCGGAGGCCGTGAAAATGATGAACGGCGTTTGGCTTTCGACGGCACGCATCATGCCGGCAACGATGGCCTCGCCCGCCGCCATGCCGAGCGAGCCGCCCAAAAACTCGAAATCCTGGATTGCGACCGTCACATCCATGCCTTCGAGCCGGCCGGTGCAGACGCGCACGGCGTCGTTCGCGCCGGTTTTCAGCCGGTTCTCTTTCAACCGGTCGGTATAGCGTTTGATGTCGCGGAACTTCAGCGGATCGAGCGGGACTTCGGGGGCCGGCAGATCGCTATAGGCAGCGTCGTCGAACAGCATTTCGAGCCGCGCCTTGGTCGGCATGCGCATGTGGTAACCGGAACCCGGCACGACGTAGAAATTGGATTCGAGGTCCTTGTGGAAGATGAGCTCGCCGCTCTCCGGACATTTGACCCAGAGATTTTCGGGGGTTTCGCGGCGCAGGAAGGAGCGGATCTTCGGTGGAACGACATTGGAAATCCAATTCATATCAAGCCCTTGGTGCTAGCGAGACAAATTCGGGAGCCGCTTTCCTGCCAATCTATGCGCTCTGGCCGGTCCGCGCAAAGCCTCGGGCGGCGGCATGCACACCTGCCGCCAGTTCCCGCACGAGACCCGTGACCGCCGCGACGCTGCCCGGCGTCGGCCGTCCCGCTTCGTCCAGCGACTTGCGTATCGCCTCGACGAGCGCCGAGCCTACCACAACCCCATCCGCGATGGACGCGATCGCCGCGGCGCTTGCGGCATTCTTCACGCCAAAGCCGACGGCGACCGGCAGATCCGTATGTTGCTTCAGCCGGGCGACAGCGGCCGTTACTTTGGCGACGTCCGGCGCGCCTGCGCCGGTGATCCCGGTGATCGAGACGTAGTAGAGGAAGCCGGAAGTGTGGGCGAGCACGGCGGGAAGGCGCGCCGCGTCCGTGGTGGGCGTTGCGAGCCGGATGAAGGCGAGACCGGCTTCGCGCGCCGGGATGCAAAGCTCCGAATCTTCCTCGGGCGGCAGATCGACGACGATCACGCCATCGACGCCCGCCTTCTTCGCCTCGGCAAGAAATTGCCTAACGCCATGCACGTAGATCGGATTGTAATAGCCCATGAGGACCAGCGGCGTCGTGCGGTCGTGGGCGCGGAAGTCGGCGGCGAGCGCGAGAGTCTTGGCGAGCGTCGTTCCGGCATGGAGGGCGCGCAAGCCCGCCGCCTGGATCGCCGGCCCATCGGCCATCGGATCGGTGAACGGCATGCCGAGTTCGATCACATCGGCGCCCGCCGCCGGCAGCGCCTTGAGAATCGCCAGGGAGGTTTCGAGATCCGGATCGCCGGCCATGACGAAGGTCACGAGAGCCGCACGGCGGGCGCGGGCGAGTTCGGCGAAACGGGTTTCGATGCGGCGCATTCACATCCCGCCCAGATGATCGGCGACGGTAAAGAGATCCTTGTCGCCGCGGCCGGATAGGTTCACGACCATCAGATGATCGCGCGGCTTCTCAGCCGCGATCTCGACCGCGCGGGCGAGCGCGTGCGCCGGCTCCAGCGCCGGAATGATCCCTTCGAGCTTGGCGCAAAGCTGGAAGGCGGCGAGCGCTTCGTCGTCGGTTGCCGAAAGATAAATGACGCGGCCGGTCTCTTTGAGCCACGCATGTTCGGGGCCTATGCCGGGGTAATCGAGCCCCGCCGAGATCGAATGGCCTTCTTCGATCTGCCCGTCGCCGTCCATCAGCAAATAGGTGCGATTGCCGTGCAGCACGCCGGGCCTGCCGCCGGCAAGCGAAGCCGCATGTTTCTTGTCGAGCCCGTAGCCAGCCGCCTCGACGCCGTAGATCTCGATCTGCCGCTCGTCGAGGAACGGATGAAACAAGCCCATCGCGTTCGAACCGCCGCCAATGCAGGCAATGAGCGAATCGGGCAGCCGGCCTTCGGCCGCGAGCATCTGCGCGCGCGTCTCTTCGCCGATGATGCATTGGAAGTCGCGCACCATGGCCGGATAGGGATGCGGGCCCGCCACCGTGCCGATGCAATAGAACGTGTTCTCGACATTCGTGACCCAGTCGCGCAGCGCCTCGTTCATCGCGTCCTTGAGCGTGCGCGCCCCGGAGAGCACGGGGACCACTTTCGCGCCGAGCATGTTCATGCGGAACACGTTGGGCTTTTGCCGCTCGACGTCGACGGCGCCCATATAGACGATGCATTCGAGACCGAATTTCGCGCAAGCCGTCGCCGTGGCGACACCGTGCTGGCCGGCGCCCGTCTCGGCGATAATGCGGCTCTTGCCCATGCGCCGCGCCAGCAGGATCTGGCCGAGCACGTTGTTGATCTTATGCGCGCCGGTGTGATTCAGCTCCTCGCGCTTGAAATAGATCTTGGCGCCGCGCCCGCCGGTCGCCTTCTCCCGCGCGTAATCGGTCAGCCGCTCGGCGAAATAGAGCGGGCTCGGGCGCCCCACGTAATGGGTCAGCAGGTGATCGAGTTCCGCCTTGAAGGCCGGATCGCGCTTTGCCGCCTCATAATGGCGTTCGAGATCGAGGATCAACGGCATCAGCGTTTCGGCGACGAACCTGCCGCCGTAGACGCCGAAATGGCCGCGCTCGTCGGGCCCGGTGCGGAAGGAATTGGGAATTTCCGGCTTCATGGGCGTGCTCTAGCCGGTCTTTTGCGCCGATCCAAGCTTTTCCCCGGCCGCCCGCGCCGCGCCAACAAAGGCGGCGATCTTGGTTGCATCCTTAACGCCCGGGGGGCGCTCGACCCCGGAGGAAACATCGACGCCCGGCGCCTGCGTCGCGGCAAGCGCCGCGCCGACATTGTCCGCATCGAGGCCGCCGGCAAGCAGCCATGGTTTTCGCAATTTTAAGCCCTCGAGCAATGTCCAATCGAACGTCCTGCCGGTGCCGCCCGGAAGCACTGAGTCCGCCGCCCGCGAATCCAACAAAAGTAGATCGGCGACACCTTCATAGACGGCGATCTGCGTGAGATCGGTTCGCGCGCCGATCGCAATCGCCTTCATGACCGGCAAGCCGAACCCGGCCTTGAGCGCCGCAACGCGCTGCGGCGTCTCGTTTCCGTGCAGTTGGAGAACATCGGGCAAAAGCGCCTCGACGGAGGCGGCGAGCGCGGCATCGTCGGCATCGACCGTCAACAGCACTTTGCGGGCGCGTCGGCCGACCTGCCGGCCGAGGGCCCGCGCCGTTTCCAGCGAAACATGGCGTGGGCTTTTTTCGAAGCGGACGAAGCCGACCATGTCGGCGCCGGCCGCCAGCGCCGCTTCCAGCGTCTCCGGAGTCGAAAGACCGCAAATCTTGACGATAGCCATGCTCTCGTCTTGCAGATCGAGCCGTCGTCCGCAACACTCGATTGTTTGGCCGATCCAGGACCGTCAGGTGTTCGGATGACGCGCTTCCTCGCGCAGTCGCGCCGCTTCGGCGCGCAGATCGCGCGAGGCGCGCCGGTATTTGCCTTGCCCGAACCAGGTTGCCAGACCGCCGAGCACGACGCCGAACATGACGGCAAGAATGAGAACCACAAAGAGCGGCGCTTGGAACTGGCCGGTGGTATCGCTGGAAAACGGATCGAACGAAACGACGACGTCGGCGCGATTGGCGACGGCCAGCGCGAGGCCGATCACCGCAAGCGGTACGAGAACGATGAGTTGCAGAGCCCGTTTCATCGCGTTCTCACGGGCGTCCGACAGGCTCAGCCGGTATAGCCGTCGTTGAGACGCTCGCGCATTTCCTTGCCGGTCTTGAAGAATGGCACCGCCTTCTCATCGACCGTGACGTGTGCGCCGGTGCGTGGATTGCGGCCAAGCCGCGCATCGCGGCGCTTGACCGAAAAGGCGCCGAAACCGCGCAGTTCCACCCGGTCGCCGCGCGCCAAAGCGTTGGTGATTTCATCGAGGATGGCGTTGACGATCTTTTCGACATCGCGCAAGTAGAGGTGCGGGTTGCGATCCGCAATCCGCTGCACGAGTTCCGACTTAATCATATCCCGCCCCCGCCGCTCCGCCACTCAAGCTGAAGCTTCAAATCCAACTTTTCCGCGCAATATTTTTGGGTGACTCAGCCCTGAAATCGCCCAACGTTGCCGCCGATTGGATCATTGAAATCGTCGGCGCCCTGATGTGGCCCTGTTTCAATCGGTCGCGCCAACCTGCCAAATCGATACGAGACCGTCAAGGTATTGTGCCTGCGCGTAGGTTGCAGTGCGGTCGAGGAATTGCGCCAAGCCGGCGAACCCCAGCGCATTCGCAATCCCTGCGGAAGTGCTTAGAATCCCAAGCCGTTCGAGCTCGCTTTGCGATTTCCAATCGCGTATTGGAAGGCCGTGCGGAACGCCCTTGGCGCGCTCCATCCAAGCGATTGCCTCGCGTTCGCCGCCAATTTCGTCGATCAGTTTCAGGCCTAGAGCTTGGCGGCCGGTGAAAACCCGGCCGTCATCGACCGCGGCGAGTTGCGCATCGCTCATCGCGCGCCGCTGCTTTACCAGCCCCTTGAACCATTGATAGCTGTCGTCGACCAGCGAAGCGAGGGCGGCACGCACTTCCGGCGTGGTCGGTTCAAAACCGCTCGGCTCGGCCTTCAGAGGCGAGGACTTTACCGCGTCCACCTCGACGCCGACCTTGCCCATCAATTTCGAGAAATCCGGGTATTGGATGAGGACGCCGATCGAGCCCACCAGGGAATTGCCCTGCGCGAAGATACGATCGCTGCCGATCGCGGCGATGTAGGCGCCGGAGGCGGCCATATTGCCGACGACCGCCACCGTCGGCTTCTTCGCCGCGAGCCGGCGGATCGCGTCATAGAGCCGTTCCGCACCGGTGGTCGTGCCTCCAGGGCTGTCGATCGCCAGGATGACGCCTTTCGCACCTGATTTGGAGACATCGTCCAGGAGCTTCAGCGTGGCGCGGTTGCCGGTAATGAGCCCGCTGATCGAAACCCGCGCGATGTGCGGCGAAGAGCTGGCCGTCCCGATCTTGCCGGAGAGCTTCAGGCCGACGACGCCCAGCCCGACGACGAGCAGGGCGATTGCCATGCCGCGCCAGAACGAAAGCTTGCGCCGTAGCTGGCGCCGATCGACGATGTAATCGGCCGAATTTGCCATTGCGCCGAACCCCTGGGTTCGAAGAATTCGAGGAAGCGAGGCGTGTTTCGCCCGATTATTCCTCGCTGCCCTTTTTCTTTTTGGTCTTTTTGGTGTCGGTATCGCGCGCTTTCAGCGCTGCGCCGAGAATATCGCCCAGCACAGCGCCGGAGTCGGCCGAGCCGAATTGAGCGATGGCTTCCTTCTCCTCGGCGACTTCCAGCGCTTTGATGGATACGCCCACCTTGCGGGCACGCCGGTCGAACTGGGTGATCCGCGCATCGACCTTCTGGCCGATCGCAAACCGGTCCGGCCGCTGATCGGCCCGATCGCGGGCGAGTTCGGCGCGCTTGATGAACGCACCGAGGTCGGTGCCGGCGATCTTCACCTCGATGCCGCCGTCCTTCACCTCGACGACCTCGCAGGTGACGATCGCGCCTTTCTTCAGGTCGGCGCCGGCCGTCTCGGCGGGCTTGGCTTCGAAAGGATCAGGCGTCAGTTGCTTGATGCCCAGCGAAATCCGTTCCTTCTCCATGTCGACGTCGAGTACTTTGGCGCGGACGATGTCGCCCTTCTTGTAGTCCTCGATGGCCTGCTCGCCGGGCTTGTTCCAATCGAGATCGGAGAGATGCACCATCCCGTCGACATCGCCTTCGAGGCCGATGAACAGACCGAACTCGGTCTTGTTCTTGACCTCGCCTTCGACCTCGCTGCCGGCCGGATGTTTCTCGGCGAACGCCTCCCAAGGATTGGGGAGGGTCTGTTTGAGGCCGAGTGAAATGCGCCGCTTGACCGGATCGACTTCGAGTACCTGGACATCGACCTCCTGGCTCGTCGCCACGATCTTGCCGGGGTGGACGTTCTTCTTGGTCCAAGACATTTCCGAAACGTGGATCAGCCCTTCGATCCCGGGTTCGAGTTCGACGAAGGCGCCGTAGTCGGTGATGTTCGTCACGCGTCCGTGGAACCTGGTGCCGACCGGATATTTCGCTTCGATGTTCTGCCAGGGATCGTCCTGCAATTGCTTCATGCCGAGCGAGATGCGGTGCGTCTCGTGGTTGATCTTGATGATCTTCACCTTCACCGTCTGGCCGATGGTGAGGACTTCGCTTGGATGATTGACGCGCCGCCAGGCGATGTCGGT
>JASHSW010000024.1 GCA_030038595.1 Methylovirgula sp. | reverse complement strand
AAAGCGATCACCAGGCCCGTTACGACTTGGCGGTAGCCTTGAACGCGCGCGGCAGGCGCGAGGAAGCAGCGGACGCACTGCTCGAAATCATCAAGCGCGATCGCGCCTGGGCCGACGGCTCCGCCCGCAAGCAATTGCTGCAATTCTTCGAAGCCTGGGGCAATATGGACCCGGCGACGATCGCGGCGCGCCGCAAGCTCTCGGCACTGCTCTTCGCTTAAGGAAAGATGGGGATCGAGAAGGCATGAAGGAATGAGCGTCACCGCCCCCTACCTCTCGCTCGCGCAGATGCCCGAGGTAATCCCGGTCTTTCCGCTTGCCGGCGCGCTTCTTCTGCCGCGCGCCCGGATCCCTCTCAACATTTTTGAGCCGCGTTATCTTGCCATGGTGGAGGACGTGTTGCAGGGCAACCGCATCATCGGCTTGATCCAACCGGCAAGCGAGGAAGGCCAAGCGCCGGCGCTTCTGCCGGTCGGCTGCGCGGGCCGGCTCACCCAATTCGCCGAGACCGGCGACGGGCGCTATCTCGTCACGCTCACCGGCATCGCCCGCTTTCGCGTCGTCGAGGAGATCGCTGCATCGACTCCGTATCGCCAATGCCGCGTCGCGTTTTCAGGCTTTCAATCGGACTTTACGCCGCGCGTCGGCGAAGAGGCCGTCGATCGCGCCAGCGTGCTGGAGACCTTGCGCCAATTCGCCGACGCCAACGACCTGCAGATCGATTGGCAGAGCGTTCGCGAGGCACCGAACGAAGCGCTCGTTAATGCGCTGTCGATGATGAGTCCTTACGGACCGAAAGAGAAGCAGGCGCTGCTTGAGGCGCCGAGTCTCAAACGCCGCGCCGAAGTCCTCGTTGCCATCACCGAAGTCGAGCTCGCGCGCGGCAAGCGGGCGCCGATGTCGCTGCAATGACAAGCTGGGAGCGAGCGCCATGACCGACAAGGATCTCAAGCAGGGCGAACCGGAGGCCTCGCGGATCGATCCGCGGCTTCTCGAAATTCTCGTTTGCCCGCTTACCAAGACGACGCTCGAATACGACGCCAAACAGCAGGAATTGATTTCCCGCGCCGCCAAGCTCGCCTATCCCATCCGCGACGGGATTCCCATCATGCTGCCGGAAGAGGCACGTCCCCTCGAAGACTGAACGCGGTTCATGGCGAGCGCCATCGACAATCTTCTCATGATTCTCGATCTGGAAAGGATCGAGCACAATATCTTTCGCGGCCATAGCCCGCAGGTCGGCTGGCAACGCGTGTTCGGCGGGCTCGTCATCGCGCAAGCGCTGGTCGCCGCGGCGCGCACCGTCGAAGCACGGGCGCCGCATTCTCTTCACGCCTATTTTCTCTTGGCGGGCGATCCCTCGGTGCCCATCGTCTATGAAGTCGATCGCATCCGCGACGGCGGTAGTTTCACGACGCGTCGCTGCATTGCAGTCCAGCATGGCCGAGCAATTTTTGCGCTTTCTGCCTCTTTTCAGATCAGCGAACATGGGCTTGACCATGCCCTTTCGATGCCGGACGTGCCCGCGCCGGAAGATCTGCCCAGCGAAGCCGAAGTCTATGCCCAATTCGGCGGCATGTTTCCCGAGCCGATGCGACGCTGGTTCGCGCAGGAGCGGCCGATCGAGATCCGCCCCGTCGATCTCGCCCATTACCTGGGACAAAAGCGTTCCGCGCCGGTTCAGTACGTATGGCTGCGGGCGAGCGGCGCGCTTCCCGACGATCCGGCCGTGCATCGCGCCGTACTCGCTTACCTTTCCGACATGACGCTCCTCGACACCGCCCTGGTGGCGCACGGCCGCACCATCTTCGAGCCGGGCCTCCAAGTTGCCAGTCTCGATCACGCGCTGTGGTTTCACCGGCCCTTCCGCGCCGACGAATGGCTGCTCTATGCGCAGGACAGTCCGAATTCGGGAGGCGCACGCGGCCTGACGCGCGGCCTCATTTATGGCCGCAACGGCAGTCTCGTCGCTTCGGTCGCGCAGGAAGGCCTGATCCGCATAGGCGGCAAATCGACTTGATCCTTCCCCCGCGCCGGATGGGCTCGTGCGCGACCTGCGCGATCCGCGCACCCGATTTGCATGGCTGGCCCATGGCTTGCTTTCGAGCGCTCTTGACCGTGCTGTCCGGCATTCTGCGTCGATCGGGCAAATGGTCGCGATAGGGGCGATCCGGCTCATCATGTCCGGCATGTCCCTCGGCAAGACGAAGACCGCAATGGTTCCGAACCTGAGACCCTCGGAACTCTCCCCAAAGCTTTTGCCGGGCGGATGATCGCCTGCGGCGCGGCGTGTTTTCGAACCGGATCCGCGCTCCCTGGAGGAACCAATGAAAATTGTGACGGCGATCATCAAACCGTTCAAGCTCGACGAAGTGAGGGAAGCGCTCACCAGCCTCGGCGTGCATGGCATGACCGTGAGCGAGGTCAAAGGCTATGGACGCCAGAAGGGCCACACAGAGATCTATCGTGGGGCCGAATATGCCGTGAACTTCCTTCCCAAACTCAAGATCGAAGTCGCGATATCCGGCGAACTCGTGGATCGGACGATTGCCGCAATTACCGCGGCGGCGCGCACGGGCGAAATCGGCGACGGCAAGATTTTCGTCAGCCAGCTCGATGAAGTGGTGCGCATCCGAACCGGCGAAAAAGGCCCCGACGCCATCTGACCGCGGCGCGATTGCGACCGGCGTCTTTGCCATCAGTCAATACGGCGGCTACGCCGGGTTCGATCGAAGGCAGCCCCGAAATCGAACGCGACCGGCCGGATCTCGCGCCGCATGGCGAGTTCGTCCGAGTCCGCGGTTCCTCCCCGCTGGACGGACTTCCTGGCTCTTTCGGGGGCCCTTTTGTTGCCGGTCCTCGACGCTTGCGGGTTAAACCGCCCTTAACCACGCTTCTTTAGCGTGAACCCGATCGCCGGTTGCCGCAGCCCGGGCTTCGTTGACTGGCTTCGACCGGCGAGGTTTCCATGCTCGATGCGTTCGCCGGTCGCTGCGCTGCTGCCATGGTCAACCGGGGTGGTCCCTCAGGCGCAAATTGATGCGGACGACGACCAGCTTCACGGCCCTGGATCGCATCCCCGATCCGTTGCGCGCTTTCGCCGTGCGGCGCGCGGCGGAAATCGCCGGAATAGCGCTGGTCGTCGGCACCGGCGCGCTGGCCTTGGCGCTGCTCACCTGGTCGGTTCGCGACCCAAGCCTCAACCACGCAACCGACCGCCCGGTTCACAATCTATTGGGCGTGCCCGGCGCGATCACCGCCGATCTCATCATGCAGATGCTGGGGCTCGCCGCGCTCGCTTTGCTTGTGCCGCTGGCGATTCTGGGGTGGCGGCTCGTGACGGCGCGCCGTCTCGATCGGCTTGGACAACGCCTGCTCCTCTGGCTCGTCGGCGGTCTCGCTGCGGCCGGGTTTGCCGCGGTCCTGCCGGTGACAAGCCGCTGGCCGCTGCCAACCGGGCTCGGCGGGGTACTGGGCGACGCCATCCTTTTTGTGCCGCGCCGTATTTTCGGCGGCCATGCCGCAATCCTCTTGGTATTTGCCATCGGCTTCGCCGTAGTGGCGATTCTGGCACTCACTGCCAGCGTCGGCCCGCCGCGGGAGCCGGCCTTTGAGGACGAAGAAGAAGCGCCGCGCGCCGTGGGCCGGGAGGACGAGGATAGCGCCGGAGAGCCGAACTTGGCGCTGGTACTCATCGGCGGGCTCATTCATAGCGCCTTGACGTTGAAGGCGGCCATTGCCCGCGGTCTCCTGGCACGTTCGCGCCAACGCGCAAAGCCGACGCTTGCGCCGTGGCAAGACGCCGCCCGCCGCGTCGGCCCGGCGCTTGGCCAGCGTTTCTTGCGCGAAGATCCGAACTTCGATTCGAGTTTCTTCGATGCGAGTACCTATGCGCCGCCCGCGGCGCGCGCCGCCGCGCAGGCCGGTAATGCCACGGCCGAACCTGTGAGCCGCGTCACGCCCGCGGCGGGCAGCTTGAAGAGCGGCCAGCGCTTGGCGCGCGAGATCCAGCCCTCGATGCTCGATCGCTTCGGGCAGGGCAAATATCAGTTGCCGCAGCTGTTGATGCTCAGCGAGCCGAAACGGCCGGCCGGAGGAAGAGTCTCCGAAGAAGCCTTGCAGCAGAACGCCCGGCTGCTGGAGGGCGTGCTCGAGGATTTCGGCGTCAAGGGCGAGATCATCAACGTGCGGCCGGGGCCGGTTGTGGCGCTCTACGAACTCGAGCCGGCGCCGGGCATCAAGTCGGCGCGGGTTATCAGCCTCGCCGACGACATTGCCCGTTCGATGTCGGCCGTCTCGGCGCGCGTCGCCGTGGTGCAAGGCCGCAACGCGATCGGCATCGAATTGCCGAACCAGCGCCGCGAGATGGTGTATCTGCGCGAGCTCTTGGCCTCGCAGGATTTCGAGAAAACGAAATACAAACTTGCCGTCGCACTCGGCAAAACGATCGGCGGCGAGCCGATCATCGTCGATCTCGACCGAATGCCGCATCTGCTCGTCGCCGGCACGACGGGTTCGGGCAAGTCGGTCGCCATCAACACCATGATCCTATCGCTGCTCTATCGGCTGCGCCCCGACGAATGCCGACTGATCATGGTCGATCCGAAGATGCTCGAACTCTCGGTCTATGACGGCATTCCGCATCTGCTGACGCCGGTCGTGACCGATCCGAAGAAGGCCGTCGTGGCGCTCAAATGGGCGGTCCGCGAGATGGAGGACCGCTACAAAAAGATGTCGAAGCTCGGCGTACGCAACGTCGACGGCTTCAACATGCGCGTCATGGAAGCCGCCGCCAAAGGCAAGACCATCACCCGCACCGTGCAAACCGGTTTCGACCGCGAGACCGGCGAAGCGATCTACGAACGCGAGGAGATGGAGCTTTCGGTAATGCCGTATATCGTCGTCATCGTCGACGAGATGGCCGACCTTATGATGGTCGCCGGCAAGGATATCGAAGGCGCCATCCAAAGATTGGCGCAGATGGCACGCGCCGCCGGCATCCATCTCATCATGGCCACGCAGCGTCCCTCGGTCGACGTCATCACCGGCACGATCAAGGCAAATTTCCCGACTCGGGTGTCTTTCCAGGTGACTTCGAAGATCGACAGCCGCACGATTCTCGGCGAACAGGGCGCCGAACAATTGCTCGGCCAGGGCGACATGCTCTACATGGCGGGCGGCGGCAGGATCATCCGCGTGCACGGCCCCTTCGTTTCCGACGGCGAGGTCGAAAAGGTCGTGGCGCATCTGAAGAGCCAAGGCCAACCGGAATATCTAGACGCCATCGTGGCCGAAGACGAGTCCGCCGGCGACGAGGCCGGCGAGCTGCCCACCGGAACGGAAACGGAGGAAGGCGGCGATCTCTACGACCGTGCCGTCGCCATCGTGCTGCGCGACAAGAAATGCTCGACGAGCTACGTGCAGCGGCGGCTCTCGGTCGGCTACAACAAAGCGGCCTCGCTGGTGGAGCGGATGGAGAAGGAAGGCGTCGTCAGCGCGCCGAACCATTCCGGCAAGCGGATGATTCTGATCGGCGGCGACTTCGATCTCGACAATTGAGGCAAATTCGCCGAATCGTCCGCGGCCATGCCGCGGCGTCCAATTGCCGCCACATCGGCCGACTACGGCGTTGCGAGGCGATTGCGGCAGTTCGCATTCGCGCTTAACGTCCCATGCGCATGATCTCGGCGAAGTCAGCGCCGCGAATCGATCGGCGCGCGAGGTACTATGAACAGCAGAAAATTCTCGTTTGCGGTGCTGGTGTCCTTCTGCCTGGCCGCCGGACTTGCCGATGCTGCGGCCGCCGACCCGGCGAATACGCCGGCGAGCGCCGTGCCGGCGCCGACAAGCTCTGCCGTGCCGCAAGCGCCCGCGCCGCCGGTTCCCGGCGCTCCGGGGCAGAGCGATGCGGTACCCGCCGCGCAAGGCGTTCCCGGCGATGCCGCTGCGCCGGCAGCGGCCGATGACGAGCCGTTCGTGCCGATCGATCCGCAAGTGGCGATCCAAAAAGCCAACGCCTACTTCAACAACGTGACGACGATGGTCGGCGATTTCGTGCAGATCAGCGGCGATCGGCGTTCGGAGGGCAAGATCTACGTTCAGAAGCCCGGCAAGTTGCGCTTCGAATACGCCGACCCCGCCAGCCTCGACATCATTGCCGACGGCAGCACGGTAGCGGTCATCGACCGCCAGCAACGTTCCGATCCGGAATTCTATTTCATCTGGCAGACGCCGCTGAAGTTCTTGCTGCAAGACAAGATCGATCTTGCCAAGGATGTCTCCGTCGTCGGCGTGACCAGCGATCCCAATACGGTGACGATCACCGTCGAAGACAAACAGACCTTTGGCGGGACCTCGACGATCAAGCTGATGTTCAATCCCGCCCCGTTTCAGCTAAAGCAATGGGATGTTACCGATCCGCAGGGCAACGAGACGCTCGTTTCGTTGTTCAACCTCGATTTCACCGACGTGCCCGACCCAAATCTCTTTAAAATCACGCAAAATAGGCTGGAAGATACGGATAGTCGCAGGCTCAATCAGAGTAATTGACAGGCGGCGTTTTTTTGAAGCCGGGCTTGCGGGAATGACTGCGATTTCCTATTTTTCGGGCTGGCGAGTGATACGGCCGGCCTGGCGAATTCCCCCCGTTCGGTCACGCCGGCTTTGCCGGACCCCTCCCGGTGATGTGTCGCTCCGCGGGGCGTCCGATCTTTGGGTCGGGCGCCCTATTCTTTTGGCGCCGTCCCAGGCTCATGCCGCCGGTCCGCATCGATACGATTGCCGGCCGAAGCGCGAGCGAAATCAAGCCACTGACTGATGCCGTGCATCGTGCCGCGCGAACCGCGCTTGGCGTGGCCGCCCGCCACCCTTACCAGATCGTAAACGAGGCGCGGTTCCTGACCGGTGCGCTGAAAAGCGCAGCTGCATAGAAGCGGCCGTAAAAACCATGTGGCTGCGGCGCGGCGGCGCTTGAGCCGAGGGCGCGGGCGTGTTCAATCCCGGCGCGGACTCCGCTCGCTTTGCGTGCCCATGCGCCTGACGCTTGCCACCTGGAACATCAATTCGGTCCGGCTGCGGATCGATCTCGTCGCGAAGCTCCTCGCCGGCCACGCGCCGGACGTGATCTGTCTTCAGGAGACGAAGTGCCGCGACGGCGAATTTCCCGCCGCCGCGTTCCGCAAGTTCGGTTACGAGCACCTGGCGATCAACGGCCAGAAAGGCTACCACGGCGTGGCGATCGCCTCGAAATTACCCTTCGCGAAGATCGAACGGCGTCCCTTCTGCGACAAAGGCGACGCGCGCCATATCAGCGTCATCTTGCGTCCGGCGAAGCGACGTGAGGTCACGTTGCATAATTTCTACGTACCGGCCGGCGGCTA
>JASHSW010000187.1 GCA_030038595.1 Methylovirgula sp. | reverse complement strand
GGAGATCGGCGCCAACCGCGCGATCGATCTCGTCGTCGCCAAGGAAAGCGGTCTTTCCGGCCGGCGCTTCGGCAAGGAAGCCGCAAGCCGCAGCCTCGGCGAACACCCCAAAGGCGGAGGCGTGACGATCAAATCCGGCCGCTACGGACCTTATGTGAACTGGGGAAAGATCAACGCGACCTTGCCGCGCGACGCAGACCCGACGAGCTTCACGCTGGAGGAGGCCGTCGCGCTGCTCGCCGCCAAACGCGAGGGCGGCGCCGGGCAGGCGCGCGTGCTCGGCAAACATCCCGCCGGCGGTGAGATTCTGCTGCGCAACGGGCGTTTTGGACCGTATGTCAGCTTTGGCAAAGTCAATGCGACCTTGAAGAACGGCATCTCGCCCGAGACAATCTCGCTCGATGACGCGATCCGCCTTATCGACGAGAAACGAGGCGCACGCAGCAAGCCCTCCCCTGCCAAGTCCGCCAAACCCGCCAAGCCAAAGTCAAAGCAGCTCGGCAAGGTGGTGGCGAAAAAACCCGCCGCAAAGAAAACCGCCGGAGGCAGCAAGCGCGCGTGACAACCAGGCGCAATCCACCGACGAAAGGCGCGGCGCTGCCCTCGCGTGAAGAAATCCTCGCTTTTGTTGGCCGCGAACAGCGGCCCGCCAAGCTCGGCAAACGCGAGATCGCCCGCGCCTTCGGTGTCAAGAGCACCGACCGCATCGCGCTGAAGAAATTGCTGAAGGAACTCGAAGCCGAGGGGGCGATCGAACGGCGCCGCAAGCAACTTCATAAGCCCGGGCAACTGGCGTCCGTGGTTCTCGCCGAGATTGCAGGACGCGACAGCGATGGCGAACTGATCGCGGCACCCCTCGAATGGAACGCGGCGCAAGGTCCGACGCCCAAGATCATTCTTCACGTTGGCCGCCGGCGCCCCGGTATGTCGGTGCCGGGGGTTGGCGACCGCGCCTTGATCCGCACCGAGCTTCGCCGCGACGCCGGCCCGCGCGAGCCTGCCTACAGCGGCCGGATCATCAAACTGCTCGATCGCGCCAAATCGCAGATGCTTGGCATCTACCGCACGGATTCGCGCGGTAGCGGCCGCGTCGTCCCGGTCGATAAGCGCAACATCAACCGCGGCGAATTCATCGTCACCGAAGGCGGAGAAGCACGCGACGGCGATCTCGTCGCCGTCGATATTTTGCGCTCCGGACGTTTGGGCCTTCCTGCGGTCAAGATCCGCGAACGGCTCGGCAGCATCGCCAGCGAGCGGGCGATGAGCCTCATCGCCATCCATGCGCACGGCATCCCCAACCAATTCCGTCCTGAGGCGCTCGCTGAAGCGGAACGGGCTGGCGCACCGAGCGCAGCGGGGCGCGAGGATTGGCGCGAGATGCCGCTCGTTACGATCGATCCGGCCGACGCCAAAGACCACGACGATGCGGTTTTCGCAGAGCCCGATTCGAACCCCGGCAATCCGGGCGGACATGTCGTCTTCGTCGCGATCGCCGACGTAGCCGCCTACGTGCGGCCGGGTTCGGGGCTCGATCGCGATGCCTTGGAGCGCGGCAATTCGGTCTATTTCCCGGACCGCGTGGTGCCGATGCTGCCCGAGCGGATCTCGAACGATCTCTGTTCGCTGAAAGCCGGCGAAGACCGCCCCGCCCTGGCCATGCGAATGATCATCGACAAAAACGGCCGCATGCTCGGCCACGACGTGCATCGCGTGATGATGCGCTCGGCGGCGAAGCTCACCTACGTGCAAGTGCAGGCGGCTTGGGACGGAATTCCCGGTCGCGAAACGCAAGCTCTGCTGGAACCCGTCCTTAAGCCGCTGTTTGCAGCCTATGACGCGCTGAAGATCGCCCGCCAAAAACGCTGTCCCCTCGATCTCGATTTGCCGGAGCGAAAAATCCTCCTGAAGCCGGACGGTACCGTCGATCGGGTGATCGTGCCGCCGCGCCTCGAAGCGCATCGGCTGATCGAAGAATTCATGATCCTTGCCAATGTCGCCGCGGCCGAGACGCTCGAGACCCATCACCAGGCTTTCATCTACCGCGCGCATGGCGAGCCCACGTTCGAAAAGCTCAACGCGCTCTCCGAATTCCTCGCTTCGATTGGCATCAAGCTCGCCAAGGGCCAGGTTCTGACGGCACGCCAATTCAACGGCGTTTTGGCGCGCGTCAAAGGAACGGAGCACGAGAACATAGTCAACGAAATCGTGCTGCGCACCCAGGCGCAGGCCGAATACGTGCATGAGAACTACGGCCATTTCGGCCTCAACCTGCGCCGCTACGCGCATTTTACCTCGCCGATCCGCCGCTACGCCGATCTGATCGTGCATCGCGCCTTGATCCGCGCGTTGCGGCTCGGCACTGACGGCTTGCCGCAAGCGAGCGCCGAGGAGCTCGCCGAAATCGCCGCGCAGATTTCCGCCGCCGAGCGGCGCGCCATGGCGGCGGAACGCGACACCGTCGAGCGGCTGATCGCCCTCTATCTCAGCGAACGGGTCGGAACGATCTTCACGGGGCGGATTTCCGGCGTCACCCAAGTCGGGCTGTTCGTCCGATTGACCGAGACCGGCGCCGATGGATTTATTCGCGCCGCGACGCTGGGCGACGATTACTTCCGCTACGACGAAAGCCTGCATGCGCTCATCGGCAACCGCACCGGCGAGATGCACCAATTGGGAGGCGAGGTCAGCGTCAAGCTGATCGAAGCGGCACCCTTTGCCGGCGCCCTGCGGTTCGAGCTATTGAGCGAAGGCAAGAGCATACCGCTTCGCAGCAGGAACCGGGGCAAGCGTGCCAGCCGGCGCGACAAGAGGCCGACTGGCAGAAATCCCTGAAGCCGTCTAAATCGGCGGCAAACACGAGAAACGCAGCTCCAGGATCTTTCGATGGCGATTGAAGTGCTGGGCATCCCCCGACCGTCGGGCTCCGTCGAGAACACGGCGCGTCTGCGGCGCGACGTTGGACAGGCATTGCGGCGCGGCTTTTCCGGCCATTGTCCCTATTGCGGCCAAGGCGCGATGTTCGCCCGCTATCTGAAGGTGAACGACCGCTGTCCCGGTTGCGACACCGAATTGCTGCACCATCGAGCCGACGACGCCCCTCCCTACATCACGATCCTCGTGGTCGGCCACATCCTCGGCGCGCTTATGCTTTCGGTCGAGGAATTCGCGCCCAATTTGCCGATCCTCTATCACATGCTGATCTGGCCGACTCTGGCGTTGGTTCTCTGCCTGGCGCTTCTGCCGGCCTTCAAAGGCGCGCTCATCGGCTACCAGTGGGCATTGCGCATGCATGGATTCGAAACCGCCGCCGAAATACCCAGCCAAGCGTAAGCGATTTGAGCCGCTGGGCTCACGCGCGTCGCGCGCCGTCGGGGCGGCGATTGCGACCGTGACGATCGTCGGCGTCGG
>JASHSW010000186.1 GCA_030038595.1 Methylovirgula sp. | reverse complement strand
CGTGGCGGCCTTTCGATACCATTGGGCGGCCTGCGCGAAATCCTGCCGCACGCCTTGCCCCTTGGCATAGAGATAGGCGAGGTTGGTTTCAGCAGCGACGTCGCCCTGATCGGCGGCCTTGCGGTACCAGATCGCCGCCTCGGCGAAATCCTGCCGTACGCCTTTTCCGATCGCGTAAAGCGAGGCGAGATTGCTCTGTGCCGCCAGATCGCCTTGCTCGGCCGCCTTGCGGTACCAGTTCGCGGCTTGCGCGAAGTCCTGTCGCACGCCTTTGCCGTTTGCGTAGAGAAGTCCCAGCATACTTTGCGCGTAGGTGTTGCCTTGTTCCGCGGCTTTGCGATACCAGACCGCCGCTTGCGCGGGGTCTTGGGCGACGCCTTGTCCCTTCGCGGCGAGCTGCGCGAGGTTGATTTCGGCCGTCAGATCACCGTGCTCCGCCGCTTTGCGAAACCATTCGGCCGCTTGCGCGTAATCTTGCGCCACTCCCTGCCCTTTAAGGTAGAGCAGCCCGAGGTTCGTGGCGGCGGCGATGTTGCCGCGCTCCGCCGCCTTGCGGAACCAGTTCGCCGCCTCGCCGACGTTTTGCATGCCGCCCTGTTTCGCCAACAACGCCGCCAGGTTGGCCTCTGCCGCGACGTCGCCCTGTTCGGCGGCCTTGCGGTACCAGTCGGCGGCTTGCGCCATGTCCTGCTTGACGCCTTGCCCCGTCGCATAAAGGAGACCGAGGCTGCCTTGCGCAAACGCGTTGCCCTGTTCGGCGGCCTTGCGATACCAGGCGGCGGCTTGCGCGAAATCCTGCGGAACGCCTTGGCCTTTGGCGTACATCAGGCCGACGTTAGCCTCCGCGTAGGCGTCGCCTTGGCCCGCTAGAGGCAGCAGTAGTTTCAGCGCCGTCGCATAATCTCCGTGCGCATAGGCACTGGCGCCTTCCTGGAGCGGCGCGGCGGCAAGCGGCGATGCAAAGCCGAGGATCGCAAAGCCGACGATGACGAGCCGCTTCATTTTCTTCCTCCCGCGCGCCTTTACTGTGGCGCCGGACCTGAAGGGTCCTTTTGGCGGGGAAAGAACACAAGATTTGCGTCTCCGACAAGCCTTTTGTCGGCCGGTGCGGCCTAGACCCCGGAGGTTGGCGGACCGGGGCAGGGCGGGGCGGCCGGCGGCACCCTGCCGCAGAAAAAATCAATGTCGCCTCAGGCTGTCGACGCGCTGCGTCGAGGCCGAAAACGCGATCCTTAGAAATGCCGCGCTTTCGCTCCGTCCGGCATTATGCCGTGTCCACCGGATCGCCGGTTCTTTCCATCAGACGGCCGGCGGCGGCGCGCGCCTCTTCGGTGATCGTGGCGCCGGCCAGCATGCGCGCGATCTCTTCGCGGCGCGCCTCTTTGGCGAGGTGGGCGACGCGCGTCGCGACGCGTTTGCCCTTGTCGGTCGCATCTTTGACAATGCGGAAATGGCCGTCGGCCTGCGCCGCGACCTGCGGCACATGGGTCACGGCGAGGACCTGAACGTCGGCGGCGAGCCGCGCCAGCCGCTGGCCGATCGCATCGGCCACCGCGCCGCCGATGCCGGTGTCGATTTCGTCGAAGACCAGAGTCGGCGCCGAACCGCGGTCGGCGAGCACCACCTTCAGCGCCAGCATGAAACGGGCGAGCTCGCCGCCCGAGGCGATCTTGGCGAGCGGACCGGGAATCGTGCCGGGATTTGTCCGCACCCAGAACTCGAGCTGATCGATGCCGTCGGGACTTGGCGCGGCAGACTCGGAATGGAATTTGACGCTGAATTCCGCCCCGTCGAGTTTCAGCGGCGCGAGTTCGGCATTGACGGCGGTTTCAAGATCGCGCCCGGCGCTTTTGCGCGCCTCCGACAAGCTATGCGCTTCGCGCTCGTATGCTGCGGCCGTCGCCTGAACCGCCTCGCCGAGTTGGCGAAGGCGCGCTTCGCCGGCGTCGAGCGCCGCGAGATCGGCGGCGATCCGTTCGGCCAGGGCCGCAAGCGAATCGACGCCGACCGCGTACTTCCGACCGGCGGCGCGCAATGCGAAAAGCCGTTCCTCGACCCGCTCCAGTTCGCCCGCGTCATACGCGGCGACGCGTAAGGCTTGCTCGACCGCCTGGCTTGCCGCGTCGAAAGCTGCAAAAGCAGTGTCGAGCGCGCTCACGACGGGTCCGAGCAGCTCCGGCGCCTGCGCCTGCCTTCGTTCGAGACGCCGCAAGGCCGAGGAAACGGCGGCGAGCGGTGCGCCTTCGCCAGCGACAGCGTCGGCCGCATCGCGCAGTTCGGCGCCGACCTTTTCGGCCTGCATCATAGCGGTGCGGCGCTCGGCAAGCAGCGCGTCCTCGCCGGGCTGCGGTGCCAGAGCGACGAGCTCGGCATGCGCATGGCGCAGATAATCGGCATCGGCGCGGGCCTTTGCGAGACGTTCCTCCTCGCTCGAGCGTTCCGCCTCGGCGGCGCGCAATGATGCGAATGCCATAGCGACCCGGGTGCGCACGCCGAGCAGTCCGCCGAAGGCATCGAGAAGCCGGCGATGAACGTCGGCGTCCATCAAGGCGCGATCGTCGTGCTGGCCGTGAATCTCGACGAGATCGCAGGCGATCGCGCGCAGGCCCTGCGCGCTTACCGGCTGATCGTTGACGAAGGCGCGGGTGCGTCCGTCCGCCATCTGCACGCGGCGCAGAATGAGTTCGCCTTCGGTGGCGATGTCCTGGGCGCGCGCCGCGGTGATTGCCGGATGATCGGCGGAAAGTTCGAAAACGGCGCTAACCTGACCTTGCGCTTCTCCTTGCCGGACGAGCGAGCCGTCGCCGCGCGCCCCAAGGCACAAAGAAAACGCGTCGAGCAGAATCGATTTCCCGGCGCCGGTCTCGCCGGTGAGCACCGTAAGGCCGCGGCCGAATTCGAGATCGAGCTTGTCGATCAGCACGATGTCGCGAATGGCGAGCTGAACGAGCATGGGGTAACCGGAGGCGGAAATGTGGGAAGGAAAAGCCGGCCAAGCCGCGGCGATCAGAACCCCGAATCAGGCTGGAATCAAGCCGACCGCGGCCGAAATAGGCGAGGCGGCCAGAAAGCCGCGCGGGCGCCTCAGCCGAGGTGGAAGACCTTGGAAATCCAGGAGGTCGGGTCCTCGTGCGGCTTCAGGCCGCCTTGTTGCAGTTCGTTGTAGGCGTCCTTGTACCAAGGCGAATCCGGAAAATTGTGGCCGAGCACCGCAGCGGCCGTTTGCGCCTCGTTGTTGATGCCCAGCGCGAGATAGGCTTCGGTGAGTCGGAGCAGGGCTTCTTCGGCGTGGCGAGTCGTCTGATATTTCGCCAGAACGTCGCGGAACCGATTGATCGCCCCGACATAATCCCGCCGCTTCAGATAATACCGGCCAATCATCATCTCCTGGCCGGCGAGCTGGTCGCGGGTTACCTGCAGTTTATAGCGTGCATCGTCGACGTATTGGGAATTCGGGAATTTGTCGATGATCTGCTGGAAAAGGACAGAAGCTTTCTGGGCGCGGTCCTGATCACGGCTGATATCCGGGATCTGGTTATAATAGGACATCGCCTCGATATAATACAGGTAATCGAGGTCGGGGGCAGAGGCATAATGGCCAATGTAGCGTTGCGCGGTGCCGATCGCATCGTCGAAGTTACCGCCCTGATATTGGCTGAATGCCGTCATCAGCAGTGCTTTGCGTTCCCACTGCGAGAACGAATATTCCTTCTCGAGCTCTTGAAACTTCTTGGTGGCTTTGTCGTAGTCGTGACCTTTCAGATAGGCGAGACCCTCGTCATAGAGCATCTCCGGGGGCGTATCGGGGATAACCTTCGTCTCATATTTCGTACCGCCGAAGAGGTGCATCGGGTTTAGCGAGTCGAGCGAATCGAAGGAGG
>JASHSW010000185.1 GCA_030038595.1 Methylovirgula sp. | reverse complement strand
GCCATTTGGGTCTGCCGGCGTTGTTCGTCGCGTCGATCTGCATCATCCTCAGCATGTATGGGGGTGGATTCTCGACGGTTCCCGCCTATCTCGCCGATATCTTCGGTCCGCAGATGGTGGGGGCGATCCACGGGCGGCTGATCACGGCGTGGTCGGTGGCGGGCGTGGCCGGCCCGTTCCTGATCGCCAATTTGCGCCAGTTTGAGATCAATCACGGGGTCCCGCATGCCCGCGTCTACGACATCACTTTGTACATCATGGCGTTCCTGCTGTTCTGCGGTTTGGTGTGCAATTTTTTCGTCAAACCCGTACATGACAAGCATTTGATGAGCGATGAGGAAGTTGCACGCGAACGCGCCTTGTTGCACGAAGACCGGGTCGCGGCCGACGCCACGGCCGCGGCGCGCGGGCAATTCGGCGTGGTCGGCGTGCTGGCTTGGCTCGGGGTCGGCATACCCTTCCTCATCGGCCTCTACATCGCCTTGGAGAAGGCTGCGGCTCTGTTCTAGGGCCGGCGCACCGTTGGCTCAGGACTTTCGGCGCGGGATCGAAAAGATCCGCGCCGGGGGGCGCTCAGTTGCGAGCTGCAAGCGCTTGCAGAGTCGCGTCCACCGGCGAAGCGAACTTTGAAACCAACGCGACGACGGCGTCGATATCGTCGAGATGCGCACGCGGCAGTTGCTCGGGCAGCACCACGGCGGGATCGGAGAGGTCGCTGACGAACGCCTTGATGTTGGGATCTTCCCGAAACAAGAACGGCTTGCCGTTGGCGACGCGGTGCACTTCGAGTTTGGCGTGGGCGTCGGCCTTGAAGCCCTCGACAATCACGAAATCGACCGGCGCGAGCTTGACGAGCAGTTCGGCGAGCGAAGGTTCGGGCGCGCCGCGCAATTCGTGCATCAACGCCCAGCGGTTTGCGGAAGCGACCAAGACCTCGGTCGCTCCGGCCTCGCGATGCCGATAGGAATCCTTGCCCGGTTTATCGATGTCGAAAGCATGATGCGCATGTTTGACGGTCGAGACGCGGAACCCGCGCGCCTCGAGCGCCGGAATAAGCCTGACGATCAACGTCGTCTTGCCGGCGCCGCTCCATCCCGAAAGCCCGATCACGCGCATGGTCCACCTTCATGCCGATGAGCGGCACGCGTCTCGATCTCAAAGGGCTCAAGTGCCCGCTGCCCGTTCTGCGCACCCGCAAGGCGCTGCGCCGTCTCAGCCCGGGCGACCTGTTGATTGTCGAATGCACCGATCCGCTCGCGCCGATCGACATTGCACATCTGGCCCGGGAATTGGGCGGCGCGATCGAACATAGCTCGGAGAGCGGCGGCGTCCATGTCTTTCACATCAGGGCATGACATCCTTGCCGTCGCAGAGAATGCGCTCCGCCGCGGCGAGATCGTCGGGCGTGTTGATGTTGAAGAACGGGTCGGCGGGCACAACCGGCCAGTCCGCGTAGGCGACGGCATAGCGCGAGAGGAACCGATCGACCTTGCGGAGATTCTCGGCGAGCGCTTGACGTAGCGCCGGCCGGATGCCGAGCGGCCAAAGCGCAATCACCGGATGAATTATGCCGCCCGAGCGCGCACAGACGATATCGGCGCCCGCGGCAGCACGGGCGGCGTGAAGTCGCGCGACGAGGTCGGCCGGAAGAAACGGCGTGTCGCTGGAAACGCTCACCGCAAAAGCCGCCTGCGGCTGCCGGGCGGCAAGGAAATCGAGCCCGGCGAGAACGCCGGCGAGTGGCCCGGCGTAGTCTTCGATCTCGTCGGCGACGACCGGCAGCCCGAATTCCGCAAAGCGCGCCACCTTGCCATTGGCGCTGACGATAAGCGCGTCGCATTGCGGTTGCAGAATCGCGATAACCCGGGCGACGAGGGGAATGCCGCCGAGCCGCTGCAGCACCTTATCGCCGCCGCCCATGCGGGTCGCCCGGCCGCCGGCAAGCAGGATGCCGGTCGTCGATGCATGGCTCTGCGAGGGCTGCGAGATTTGCATCAATGCGCCGGTCTCCGGTTTTCGCCATGCAAGCGGGCTTGGGAGCGCCGCAGCAAGTCTTGGGATCTAAAAAGGTTTCCAAATCAGGACGATGGCTGCGGCGAATCCGGCAATTCGCGGTGCATCGACGCAGCGTCGGATAGTCGCGCCTAAGTCTTTGTGCTAGCCTTCGTCATAGGGGCCGCTTCCGGAGGGAACAAGCGCTTCGTGGGATGCATGCCCCTAAAAACGAACGGATCGAAGGGGGAGAGAAATTATGTCCCAATTGCTGGCATTATCTGTGAGCGTCGCCGTCCTGGGCGCCGTCTGGTCTTGGATCTGTCTCGGCCCGCTGAGCGGTTATCTCCTGGTATGGGTGGGCTTTGTCGGCGCCGGCTGTTTCTTCGCGGCGGGCGGCGACCAGAAGGCACTCATCAGGACGATCGTCGGCATCGTCTACGGCGCGGTGATCGCCTGGATCACGCTGCTGATCATCTCCAAAGTTCCCGTGCCGAGCCTGGGCGCGGTGTGGCCGGCGATCGTGATCGGCGTCTTGGTTTTCTTCTTGGTAATCGTCGCATCGATCGACGTGCTGTCGGTCGTCCCGGCCAACGTCTATGGCTTTGCGATGGTAGCGGGTTACACGCTGGCGAAAGGCAATATGGATGACTTGACCGTCGCGAGCTTCGCCAATCCGCTCATTTTGGTGGCGGTTTCCGGTGCATGCGGCGGCGTGCTCGGCTACCTGATGGGCCAGGTTGCCAATGCGATAAAGGCCAAGTGATCGGGGCTTGAACGAACCCACACCGGCTTCTCTCAAGGAGTCGGTGTGGCGGTGCACATCCGACCCCGCTTCAGAAGTGATACCAGACCGCCAGCATGGGCCCGAGCTCGCGTCCGGCATTCACGCCGACGACGGTCTCGAAAAATCCGGTATTAGGTAGCAACCGCCACAAGAAATCCAAGCCTTAGCCGATTATCTTCGGGCGATGGCTGACCCGACTACCCTCGTCACTCTTCGCCGCAAGCTCAAAGAAATCGCAGCCATCATCAAGCTGTATGAGCAACAGCTAAACCAGGCGAAGGCCGACTACGTCAGCGTCAACGCGGCGATAATGAAGAGCAAGACCACCTGCAATTCCTTGGACATAATTGACCTCGTGCTGAGACAAGAATGTCTAGCACCTGCTCCAAATGTGTCGTAATTTTGGAAAGTTGAATCGGCGGGGTGGCAGCCCCGCTCCGATTCGCATGACAACGCGCCCGTCGTCTCGAATCACTTCTAGACGAAACGGGAGCGGTTGTCACGATGGAAGACATCATAGAAATTCGACACGGCGGCTCGATCCTTCTGGCAATATCGCCGTCTGGCAACGTCACTCTCCCTACGGCAGAACGCGAACGCTCTATCGCCTATGCGGCGCTCTGCGATGCCTTCGCGCTGCTTTGCGGTGTTAAGCTGCCACGGTCCATTGCCGCCATGGAAGCTGTGCCGGATGAACATGGGACAGAAAATCGACAAGATCTCTGCGACCGCGCAGTTCATGCCGATCCGCTCCTATCAGAACGGCAGGACAACGGAAACGTAGTGACATTGCACCGATCAACTCATCTGCCTCTTGTGGATTGTTGAGCACGCTATCTCTCACAGAAACAACGACAAAAGTTACTCCTTGCTCTTTGACAAGAGCGGCTTGGAAAGTGGTCATTGGCATCAATCCTTCGAACCGAATCACCCCGCTATCCGTGATTCTCCTTTCCGGCTTGATGTTTGGCAATCGCCTCAAGCCGCCCTTGCGCGTTGCCAATATCCACAGAAATCGC
>JASHSW010000184.1 GCA_030038595.1 Methylovirgula sp. | reverse complement strand
TGGGCTCGCCGCGCCATAGATCGACGCCGGAAAATACTCGGAAGTGTGATAGGGCTGCTGGGCGCAGCCGCCGAGCGCCAGAGCTCCGCTTGCCGCGACCGTCGCAAGCCGAAATTTGGAGACGCCGCGCGCACCGCAAAATGGCGCTACCCGGGTTCGCAAACGCGACCAAAACTCCAGCCGTGGCACCAACTTCCTCCGAAGATTCGTTCTAACTGGCTGAGGCTTGCATGGCGTGCGTTGCTAAAACTTTAAGGTTTCGCCGGCCGCGGCCCTAGTCCTCTACGAACGAAGCTCTGACAGGGCCTGTAAAATCCGTCGAAATTGCGGCGAGGAGCTTCGGATTGCCGCGTGGAATATCGGTAAAACCCTTAAATTACAGCTATTTGTCTCTACCGCGCAGGTCCTGAAAGGGAGCTTTGCGCCGGCTTCGTCCATTTACCTTTTCGCGCATATCGCACGCATGCCGACCACCGGCGCCGGGCAAGAGGCCGACGATAGCGTGCCGTCGACGCTTTGCGTAACGTTGGGTCGAGGCGAAGGTTGGGGGTATCCGACGCAGACCGCCGAGACGATGACTTCGTCGGCGTTGCAGATTATCGTGCATCCGGCCGCCCCGCATTTTTCCGGCCCCAAAGAGATGATTCGCAAGGGCATATTGCTTCCCGCGGGCCCGGCGGGACCGGGCGGCCCAGGCGTTCCGGGATCGCCCGTTGCTCCTTTGTCGCCGCGATCGCCCTTGGGTCCCGCCGGCCCCTGCAATCCTTGCAGCCCGCGCGGACCGGGCGGTCCTTGCGGACCCTGCGGACCTTCGAAACATCCGGCGAGAGCGAGCGAAATTCCCCCTACGATCACCGCCGTGCCGGCGCGCATGGCCCCACTCCCGCGGGAACCTGTCGCTCGAATGCACCGAGTCAAGGCAAGGCCCCAGTCAGCCAAGCTTACGAAGATTTTCGCAGGGCCGCCAGACAATGTGCTCCGATAGCATGCTCCGGAATCGCGGCCCGGCGATAGAGCTTTGCGCGACTGCGTGCCGAGCCGACGGTCGGCGGCGAATCATCGCCGCTCCTCAATCTCAATAGAAGTTGGGCGGCGCGCCGAACGCGCTCCCCACGACGAAGAATGGAAACTCCGCGACATATCCCGCCGCGTGAACGGGCGCGCCGATCAGAACCAGCGGATTGGTTGCCGGGTTGCCATAGGGCGGAAAGATCAAAGCCGCTGCGCGGAACGGCAAACTCACGATGGTTGCCGCAACGGCATTTGGCGCGGTGACGATCGCTGCCGGCCCATGGAAGGGATCGGGCGCCATTACCATCTCGTGGTGCCGTTTCGTCACCGTCAGCGGGCGGCCATAGGCGAGATGATGGTGTCGGTGCATCGCGTGATGCGTTTCCGCCGCGGCCGGCAAAGAGAAAGAGAACGCCACTGCCAGAACTCCCGCACCTGCTGCGATTCTCGCCAATTTCGAGATTGTCGGCTGCATGCTGATGATTCCCCCTTTTTGCGGAGCGGCAGCCGTAGAGATCGAATGAGGTTATTGCAAGACGGCACCGTGGAGAACTCGTGCGCAACCGCCTTCGTGAGCGTGCAGTTCGCAGCACGGAATAGGCCGGACGTCGGCGCGCGTTACGATGCCGCTGCCGAAAGCCGCATCGGCGATGACTATGCTAACGAGCGCCGGATTGCGCGGCTTATGTGGCCTGCATGCACTTTTTCACGAAGCTGGTCTTGGCGGCACCCGAAAGCGGTTTGCCGGCCTTGCTCATCGCGCTGGCTGTGCAGCATTTCTTGATAAAACTCATCTTCGCCGCGCCGGCAAGCGGCTTTCCGTCCTTGCTCATCGCTTTCGATGCACAAGTTGCGTCCTGCGCCAGTGCTGAGCCGCACGCGATAATGCAGGCAAGCACGCCGATCACTATGGAGCGTTTCATCGAATGTCCTCCCTCAGCATCGTGCTGTTTCCGAACTCCGCGCCCGCGTCGAAGCGGGGCAATTGCATCCGTCGAATCCAATAACCGTAAGATGCACTACAAAATTGGATCGACATTTGGCATTTTTGTGTTGACGCCCGCCGCGCCTATGCTTGGCGCCGGCGCCGATTACGCCGTGACCGACCGATTGCACGTCGATCTAAGTGTCTCCGGCGGAAGCACCTTAGCCCCGTCGTTGCCGCCTTGAAATAAGTCCCCTCCCACGAGGCAGGCCCAAGCAGCGTCGTCGCATTCCCCGCGCCGAGTTGCGGGCCGTGTTCCGAAAACCCGGCTATCCGCATGATCGGTGCTGGGAAACAGGCATGGGATAGCCGGACGGATTGGTGATTAATCCGATCTGAACGATTATGCTCGAAGATGCGGCATGAAGAAATTTTGGCCCTTTGACGTTAAAGAGGAAAACGAGACGCGGCTACCCGCGCTCTACGTTTGGCTCACGAGAGCCGGCATCACTGCCCTCGCCGCTGGGCTCGCCGGCGTATTCTTCCTTGTGACGGGCCATTTCTAAATCACCGGGCACCCGCGTGGACGGTGCCTCCAACCCGTCGGCACAAAGTTACTTAACTTATTGATTTTTCTGGCGACCCCGGCAGGGCTCGAACCTGCGACCTGCCGCTTAGAAGGCGGCTGCTCTATCCAGCTGAGCTACGGGGTCACCCACCACGCGCCCGACGCGGATGCCGGAAGGCATCAATGCGTCCATGGGTCGAGCCGGGTCGCTTTGAAATTATCCGAATAGGAAATTAATTTCCGTCTTTCTTCCTTCGGCGGCTCGACCCGAAAGGCGATGTCGTTCTTTTCGGCGTAAGCGATCGCCTCTTCCTTGGTGCCGAAGTTCAGCTTTACCTCGCGGCGCATGTCGCGCGAGCCGGTCCAGCCCATCAGCGGATCGATTTCCGGAGGGAGTTGCGGCACGAACTCCAGAACCCAAAGCCTGCTGCACGCCTCGCCCGACTGTGTCGCACTGCGGCTCGGCCGATAGATACGTGCCGTCATCGTCGGCAATCTCCAGTGAATTTCTGTGGTCGGGGCAGCAGGATTCGAACCTGCGACCTGAAGTACCCAAAACTTCCGCGCTACCAGGCTGCGCCATACCCCGAATTCGCGGATCGGCGTCTCGCTACCACGCACCCCGTGCATGAACAAGGCCGCCCTCACGGGCCGAAGATCGGATGGTTGACCTTGTCGCCGACCTTGAGGCAGATTTTGGCCGCCTCGCCGCCGTTGAGCTCGAGCACTGCGTAGGTGGGTACGGCGGCACTGAGAATCTGTTCCGACATCGGTTTGGCATTGGCGACAATGCCTA
>JASHSW010000183.1 GCA_030038595.1 Methylovirgula sp. | reverse complement strand
CTACGTGGAGATCCCGCGCTACAATTTCGACAGCAAGACTTTCGATATCGTGCCCTGACGTCAGGGTCGAAATAATCCGCCGGCGCGTGCGGCAAAGCTAAAGACAAAGAGGCCGCCCAACGCAAGCGGCCTCGAATTCCTTGGCGACCGCGAGCGGTCTATTTGCAAACGAGCTGGTTTCCTTCGATGTGACAGGTGTTCTTCGGACTGGTCTGGGCGAGGCAGGCGCCGCAGAAACCGAGCGACAGGGCAAGCGCGATGAGAAGGTATTTCATTTTCATCCTCCTATATCCGTTCCCCCGGTCGCTAACCTCAGGCGTGGCCGAATGGTTCCCATGCCGTTCCCTAAAATTAGGGCATTTCATCCCGCGACTCGGGACATTGCGGCCGATCTTAGGAGGCGGGTACGCGCGTCCAACAGCGATCAGCGCCGACGTACCCATCAAGGCTCAGACGGAACATTCTGGGTGTTCCTGTACGTCTGAATCTTGATCCATGCGATGATCTTCCAGAGATCGTCGGGTTTGGTGATGATGGAACGGTAGGAGGGCATCGGCGCGGCGATATTTCGGAATCCCCGTCTTGAGAAGCCGAGCTTTTGCAGATCGATCGAGCCAAGCATGACGAGACGGAACAGAGTATCGTCGGAATCGCCATAGATCCACACGCCGGTGGTGAGCGGCGGGCACATGCCGCCGCCACCGCCGCCGCCATGACAACCCGGACAGCCAAAGCTGCTGTAGAGCTTGTGGCCTTCGGCGGCGAGCTCGGGATCATGCGCGGCTTCTTGCGCCGCGTAGGGATTTACGAGGCTCCCGACTTTGGATTTCTGCGCCGTCTCAAAAGCGGTCTCGGCGGACGCGCCGGCCGTAAGCCCTAAGACGACCGCAAGCCACAAGACGATTGCCAACCGCCTCTCGACCATGTCCTTGCGCCTTCCGGACCGCGGCATCGAAGAATATCCGAACGAACCGCCTGCCTCCGGCAACGGGTCCGCGAACCGGCGCCACGGCCAAAATCAAGAGGCCGCCAACGCGGCGGCCTCGGCTTGGATTTATCTGCAATGCACGCGGCCGTAGGGCCCGCGCCAGCAGCCGCCGTAGTAACGCCAACCGGGGCCGCGCCAATAGGGCCCGCGCCCATACGGTCCGCGGTTCGGGCGGCAGCCACCGTAGGGCCCGCGATGCCAACCGATGCCGCAGCCGCCGGCAACCAGGGTCACATGCGGCGACCAACCGTCGCCGACGCCCCCCGACACCGGCATCGCCTGACCGGCCGAAGCGGCGAAGGTCAGCGCGACGGCGGCCGAAATCAACAGAATTGCTCGAAACATAGGCGAGTCCTCCCGAGGCAAATTGCAACAGCCCCCTATAGCGGGCGATCCATGAATAAATGACAACAATTTACGGCGACTTTGGCATTACAAGGCGCCGGGGATCGCCGCGCTGCGAGCGATTTCCGGGGCTTCTGCGGCTTGGGGGCAGGAAACGGTTCGCGAAATTGCGCGGGCAGGCGGCGCGCCGAGGCCGAATTGCCGGCTTTCCTCGGGCTTGACACCTAGGGGTGCTTTTCCGCAACTGCTTTGTCTTCCTTAGGATACGGCCCCGAAGAACGCCACGGGCCGGACGCCGCGGCTAGCACTCTCGATCTCCTGGAGCCACACTCCTTGTACCGCTTGAAATTTTTGGAAAGTCCCCGACCGGCTTCAATTGCAAGAGAACCGGTTCGAGATTGGAGTATTGGCTTCATCACGGGGCACAGAACGCGTGTCGTCGTGAGTTTGTTGTCCATCGTTCTGACTTCGTCGGTTTGGTATTTCCTGTCCCCGGCGGGCAAACTTCCGACGACTTCGTTCGATAGGATCTGGTCGTGGGCCAGTCTGCTTTGGCTGAGCGGCATGCTGTCGGGTACGGTGGGTTTGCTTGGAGCGTTCGCCTATCGTCACCCCACCGCGCTCGACGACGCCCAACCCATCAATCGGACGATCTGTTGGCGCATCGTCACGGCCGGCAAGAACATCGACGTCGTATTGCGCACCATTCGGCGCTGCCAAAGCGAAATGGCGAGGACACCGCTCGCCGCCTACGTCATCGAAGTGGTCATGGACAAATGCGACAATATTCTATTGCTTCCACAACACGACAAGGATGTGCGCGTCATCACTGTCCCGGCAGGATATTGCACGCCGAAGTCATCGCGTTTCAAGGCGCGGGCTCTGCATTACGCTTTGTTGCATTCGCCGATTTCCGACACCACCTGGATCGTTCACCTTGACGAGGAAACGCAGCCGACATCGTCGGCGATCAAGGGAATCTGCAACTTCATTCGTCGGGAAGAGCGATCGGGGGAGCTGCACATCGGCCAAGGTGGGCTGCTCTATCATCGGGAGTGGGAAAAGCACCCCTTCCTAACCTTGGCGGATACCGGAAGGACGGGCGACGATTTCGCGCGTTTCTATTTTCAGCATCGATTGGGCATCACTTTATTTGGCCTGCATGGCTCCTTCATCGTGGTTCGAAACGACGTAGAAAAGGCAACGGGCGGTTTCGATTTCGGTCCGAACGGAGACATCACGGAGGATGCTTTTTGGGCTGTCAAAGCCATGGAGAGCGGCCGGCGTTGTGCATGGGTTGAAGGTTATCTCGAGGAACAGTCGTGCATGTCTTTTTTGGATTTCCTTCGCCAGCGGCGGCGTTGGTTCCAAGGATTGCTCAAAGTGGCCTTTCACGCGCCCGTCAAATTACGATGGCGCTTATGTCTGGGATTGAACACGATGCTGTGGGGGCTGGCACCCTTTGCGATGCTCTATAGTTTCGGCAACCTCTTGCATAACGTCGCGATCAATCCGACGGTCCGGTTTCTGGCAAGCTATTCGTTTGCTGCCTTTGCGACGTTCTATGTCATTGGGCTAAAAGCCAACATGGATGAGCATGGTATTCGAAGTAGGCGCCGCCGCACCATGATGACTTTGTGGCTGCTTCTGCTGCTCCCGGTTTTTGCTGCCATGGAAGGACTTGGCGTGTTGTGGGCGATGCTCAGCCCGGTCAACGGCTTTCAAGTGGTCAAGAAGTGAGAGGCAACGCCGAATTTCCGAAGGCGGCGAACGACGGCGCACCGGCACCCGAGCGGACAGGATTGCTCTGCGCTGCATCGCTTGTTCCGGAACGGGCGCGCGCGGCGTTTCCTATACGTTCAGCATCAGCGTCGACGATGCGCATACGATGCCGCAAGCCTTCGCGGACCTGACCGATCACCAAATCCGCGTTCTCAATCTCGCCTTCGCGGCATGGAACTTCCACTCGACGCCTGCACCTATTCCGGGCAGACTTTCACGCCGAGGCTCGCCGCCGTCTGCCAATCCATGAGCGTCCACCCGGTCTTTTCAAGCGCGTGATGAGCTTTCACCCATGTTTGGACGGCCGGCGGGTAATAGCTCGCCGCGTAATCATTCAAGTATTTCGGCGCCTTCTTTCCGTCGACCTCGGCCGAATGGAAAAACAGCAGGCTGCCTTTGCTGACGCACGCGCCGGCAATTCCGAGCAACAGCGTGCAGGAGGAAAAGCACTCGAGCGGCAGGCGGTAGAGGGGATCGTTCTTGTGCGCTTCGACGAATTCGATGCGCGCCAGCAGGTTGCCGCCGTTGTCCTGTTGGACGACGTCCGGCGGCCGGTTCGCGGAGCGGTCCAAAAGCCCGGCGCTCTGTGCCGTCCCGATTTGCAAGATCCACGCCGACAAAAGAACCGCTGCTCTCAAACGCACCCGCGCTGCTCCTCTGTATTGCGCGGACGCGCCTCGGAACCGAACGGCCTTAGCATGTCGTTCCCCGTGAACGCAACGGCGGGCGCCCGCGGGAAACGCCGGTTTCCCACATCTCGCTTCCGTGCAAATCGAGGGCCAACTAGCGATCCGGGTAGAACTCGATGCGCAGCTTATGGCCGCGCAGGTCGGCGGCGCCGATCGTGTTGGTCAGATATTGCGCGTTGATTTCGAGCTTGATGTAGGTCGGATCGTAATATTTATATTCGATCACATCGGCGGGGATCGTGTCGTAGCGGTTGTCGATCCGCACGGCGTAGGTAAACGGACCGGGATTGAACGGAAATACGCAGGTGACTACGAAGGCCTTGGTGATGTTGAGGTCGGCATATTCGGGCGGCCCGAAACGTACCGTGACGTTGTTCTCGTCGAGCAGGGCCACGAAATTCGCCGCGTCGTTGACGAGCAGCGTCGCGCTGGCAATGGGCGCGGCGCGCGCATAGGCGGCAGGATGGATGGCGGCTGCCGCGCCGACACACAGGCCGAGGAAAGTCACCGTGCCGCTTGCCATCGTGGCGGTCCCGCGAGTTGCCGATCGCCAAACATCAAAGCCAACGTCTTGGACCCGTGCCGGCGGCGGGACCAACTGCACCACTGCCGACGACCGCCCGCCAAATCACGAGGAGGATGATGGCGCCGATTGTCGCTCCGATCAGTCCCGCGCCCTGGTCGATGCGGTACCAGCCGATCGCTTGGCCGATGTAGGTCGCAAGGAAGGCGCCGGCGATGCCGAGCAGGCAGGTCAGCACGAAACCGCTCGGATTGTTCGGAGCGGGGGAGAAAAACCGCGCGAAAAGACCCGCCAAAAAGCCGATGACGATGATCCAGATGATGTGCATGGCAATCTCCTCCCCATTGTTTGCTTAAGACTTGGAGCAGGCCATTGCGGCTGTCAATCGCCGCGCATGGACGGCGGCAGGCGAAGGCGTGTCGCCTCACGGAAAGAGCGCCGTAAGGAGAAGGACTCGGCAAAGATCGCCTTGTTGCGCTGCAGGCGCCTCGCGCGGGCGGACGATGAGACATTGCGCCTTGGCGAAGACGCTGAGCAACGAAGAATCCTGCTGCGGGAAGGGGGTCGCAATCGGCAGCGCATCGCCGCCGTAGGCGAGCGAGGCGCGCATATAGTCCTCGCGCGGGCCGTTGGCTGGCAGCGCGGCGCCGAGCCGCGCCGGTTCGCTTCTGTCCGCGCCGGCCGTGGGGTCGCCGCAGAGCGCCCGCAATAGGGGTACGAGAAAGAGCAGCGCGCAAACAATCGAGGCGGCGGGATTGCCGGGCAGGCCGAGGATCGTCATGTCGCCGAGCCGGCCGTAGATCAGCGGCTTGCCGGGGCGCATGGCGATCCGCCAGAAGCCGAGCTGCATGCCCTGGTGCATCAACGCCGATTGGACGAGATCATGTTCGCCGACCGAAGCGCCGCCGAGCGTCACGAGCACGTCCGCTTCGACGCCGCGCGCCGCGGCGATTGCTGCTTCGAGCGCCGAGAATTCGTCATTCGAGATGCCGAGATCATATGGCACGCCGCCCGCGAGCTGGACGAAAGCGGCGATGCCGGGCGCATTCGAGGCGACGATCCGATCGGGACCGGTCGCCGTGCCGGGCGGGACAAGTTCGTCGCCGGTCGCAAGGATCGCCACGCGGGGCGGCCGTACCACCGGAAGCTCCGCATAGTTCATCGCCGCGGCAAGGGCGATTTCGATGGGTCCGAGCCGTCGGCCCGCTTCGAGCCGCACCTCGCCCTGCGCAAAGTCGATGCCAACGGCACGGATATGTGTGCCGGCGGCGAGACTTGCCGAGGGCAGCACGGTATCGCCGTCGAGTTCTGCGTTTTCCTGGATGAGGATGGCGTCGGCGCCGCGCGGCACCGGTGCGCCGGTGAAAATCCGTACCGCCTCGCCGCGTCCGACGCTGCCTTGAAATCCATGTCCGGCGGCGCTCGCGCCAATCACTTTGAGGCGTGCCGGGAGCGAGGCAACATCGGCGGCGCGCAGCGCAAATCCGTCCATCGCCGAGACGGCGACCGGCGGCTGCGTGCGTTGGGCGGCGAGCGGAGCGGCAAGAGTGCGGCCGAGCGCCTCGGCAAGCGCCACGGTCTCGCTCGGGCGCGGACCGGCCGCCGCCGCGAGAATTTGTTTGCGCGCCTCGGCAACCGAGATCATCGGCGTCGAAACGCGCCGGACTTGCCGCCGGTCTTCTCGACGAGCTCGATCGCCTCGATCCGCATGTCGCGATCCGCCGC